>JACCSF010000355.1 GCA_013813135.1 Thermoleophilaceae bacterium
GGCGCGAAGGGTCGGGGCGCTTCCGGCGCGGGCCGGAGTCGCCCGCGGTGGCGGGCGGCACGCCGGCTCCCTGAGCTGGCAGGCCCGCACCCCGGATGGGACGATCCACGGGTGACCGCCTACCTGAGCGCCCTGGCGGTCTGCGCGACCTCGATCACGGTCGGAGCCGCGCTTAGCTGCCGCTCGCGGGAGTGGTCGTGGACCGGGCCGCCGGTTGGCCTCGCTGCGGTGATGCTGCTTGCTCTGGCGGCCGTACGCCTGCCCGGTCACGGCACGACCGCGGCGGTCGCGATAGCGCTCGCCACGATCGCCTCCGCATTCGTGGTGGCGAGACGCGGAGTGCGGCTAGCCCCGCTTGCCGCCGGGCTTCCGGTCGCGGGCGCCGTTCTGGTCGCCTGCTCCCTGCCGTTCATCGTCAACGACCGGATCGGCGAGCTGGGGGCGTGGATCAACGATGACCTCTCCGTCCACATGGCCCAGGCGGACGCGCTCAGGACGCTCGGGCCGGCGGCGCACATCACCTCGTCCGGGTACCCCAACGGGCCGCATGCGGTCGTGGCCGCGCTGGCGAGCGGTTTGGGCGTGGGTCCCTCGGCCGCCTTCACCGGCCTTCTGCTCGCCACCCCGGTCCTGACGGCGCTGACGGCGCTGGCGGCGCTGGACGGGGCGAGGTGGTACCTGCGCATGCCGGCGGCCGCGCTCACGGGCGTTCCCTACCTGGCCGTGTCCTACCTGGCGCAGGGCGCCTTCAAGGAGCCGCTGCTCGCCCTGCTCTTCCTCGGGTTCGTGCTCGCCCTGCGCGAGGCGTACGGCTCGGGCCGAAGTGACGCTCGTCTCGCGCTCGCACTCCTCCTGACCGCCGCCGCCGGGGTCGCCGTGTTCGGGATCGCGGCCCTGGCGTGGCCCGCCGCCGCGCTGCTGTGGCTTGGGGCCCTCGAGCTGCTCCACGGGCGGCGCCCGCAGCTCAGCCGCCGGCAAACGCGACTGCTCCCGGCCGTCGCAGGGCTCGCCGTCGCCGCCGTGACGGTGGCGGGGGTAGCCGGCGGGGGGGACTTCTTCGACACCGGGCCCGGGCGTTACATCACGGCGAAGCAGGCGGGTGGGAACTTCCTCGGGCAGCTTTCGCCGCTCGAGGCGGTAGGCGTGTGGCGCCAGCCGGACTTCCGGTTCAGCCCGGGGAGCCCGCTGCTCGAGCCGGGCATCCTGCTTGGCTGCGCGGTCGTGGTCTTCGGGCTCCTGTGGTGTTGGCGCCGACGCGAGTGGGCGCTGCTCGCGGGCGCGCTGGGAGGGATCTCCCTCTACGTCGTGGCGCGCCCGTTCACGCTCGCCTACTTCAGCGGCAAGGCGCTCGCGGTGGTCGCACCGCTGCTGACGCTGGTCGCGGTCAAGGCGCTGGTCGACGTCGCGTCGAGGGCACGGCTCGGCGCGGGACCCCAGCTCACGCCGGCGCCGCTGGTCGCGACCGCTGTGCTTGCGGTATACGTCGTCCTGGCCGGCGCCTCGAGCGCGCTAGCGCTGAGGGGAGCGCACGTGCGGCCATCCGGACGCGGCCACGACCTGGCGGCCTTCCGTTCGGTGGTCGACGGCGAGCCGACCGTGTACCTCGGGCGCGACAACTTCGTGCCGTGGGAGCTGCGCGGCGCCGAGCTGCGCGGCTTCCAAAGCTACGACACCCCGTTGGCGCTGGGCATCGACGACGCGCCCGAGAAGTACGCGGGCGACGCACGCCCGCCGGCCGTGGACGTCGACTCGGTGGACTTCGGCCTGCTCGCCGGCGCGCGCTACCTGGTCACGCCCCGCACCGCCTACGCCTCGCGGCCGCCGGCCAACTTCAGGCCGATCAGACGGACCCGCTGGCATGTCCTGTGGGAGCGCCGGGGCCCGACGCGGCCGCGAAACATCCTCGCCGAGGGCGAGGCGCCCGGAAAGGTGCTGGATTGCGGTCGCGCGCGCGGCCGGGAGCTGGCTCGCACACCCGGCGCGGCGTATGTTCGGCCGCCCCCGGTGATCGGGCACGCCGATGCCTGGCTATCGGGCGCGGGGCGTCCAGCCGGGGAGCCTGGTTCCGTGCAGAACGGCGACTCACGTTTCCAGGAGTTGCAGCTCGCGCCGGGCAGTTGGGAGATCTCGCTGCGTTACTTCAGCGACGTGGCACTGCGCGTCCGCGCCGGATCGCTCGACACCTCGCTGCCCGCCTACGTCGCTGACCTCTCCACCTTCGCCGGCGTGGGGAGGGTCGTCACCGACGGCGGTCCCTTGAGGGTCACCGTGAGCGTCCCCGCGCGGCAGCGGATCGAGACATTGCGAACGGCCAAGCTGGGGACCCTCGTCGCCACGCGCGTCGACGACCGCGGCGCCTTGGTAGGGCTCGCCCGCGCCTGCGGGCGGTACGTCGACTGGTTTCGCGTCGGAGCCGAGGCGCGCGATTAGGGTTGGTCTGGGTGTTCACGCAGTCAGCTTCCTTCTATGACGCGCTGTACGACCATCCGGCCTTGGTGCGAGCACCCAAAGGCGTGCGCAGCGTCGAAGAGCAGCCGCAGGCCGTGCTTGGCGGCCAGCTGCGACAACTCGTCGACGGGCCGGCCGGCCCCAGACGTGGACCGGGAGGATCCCCGTGGTGCGAGGCGTGATCAGCTCCTCCACGCGGCGGGGGTCGATGTTGTGAGTGCGCGGGTCGATGTCGCAGAACACCGGCGTGATCTCCTGCCACTGGAGGGCGTGCGCGGTCGCCACGAAGGTGAACGGCGACACGATCACCTCCCCGCGCAATCCGGCGGCGCGAATGGCGATCTCCAGCGCGACCGTTCCGTTGCACATGGCTATGCAGTGCGACGCGCCGAGCACGGCGGCGACCGCTTCCTCGAACTCGTGCACAAGCGGGCCGTCGTTGGTGAGCCACCGGCGGTCGATCACGCCGCCGATGCGCTCCATCAGCCGGTCGCGATCGCCGATGTTCGGACGACCCACGTGCACCGGCTCGGCGAACGCCGGCACTCCGCCGACGATGGCGAAGTCGCTCATAGGGCGGCTCATGCCATGTCGCGGTCGTCGTCGCGGTAGGCCGGGAACCACCCGGTTGTGTGTCCTTCGGCCAGAAGCGAGTAAGCCGCGCGATCGACAACGCGGCCACAGAGGTACGCGGTGCGTTCTTCGCCGGACCAGCCGCGCTTGAAGCGAACGAGGCCATCGTCCGCGCAGCCGGCGCCGGCGGCGCCCCCGAGGTCGACCCATCGAACGCCGAGTTCGCGCAGGCGGTCGAGCGCCACTGCGAACAGCGCGTACGAAGCGCTGACCTCGTAGCCCTCTTGGGAGTACGCCGCCAGGTGGTAGTAGGCGTTGGGTGCGTCTTCGAGCCAGAGCGCCATCCCCACCGTGTCCCCCCCGCGCTGCGCCCGCAGCGCGATGAGGCCGGGCAACTCCAGCTGGCGGCGAAAGGCCACGGCCGAGAACGCCCTGATCCCGCTCAAGCCATGCCGCGCCGCGAGCCCCGCATAGAGACGGCTCCAGTCATCGAGGTGCCTGACCGGCTCGGCGCAGACCTCCACTTCCACCGAACGCGAGGCACGGCGGATGTGGCGGCGGTGATGGGTCGGGAGGCTGGCCGGTTGGTCCAGGTCGCACACGTAGTGGCGCTTGAACGGGACGAGCCGATCCGGAAAGACACGCTCCAGGTCCTGCTCCTCGAGACCGGCGAGCGGGTCGGCCACGAGGACCACGCTTACCACGCCGTCGTTGAGGTTCGCCAGATCCGCCGGCAGGCCGGGCCAGTTCGGGCAGGTGAACAACGGATAGGGGCCCATGAGATCGCTGCCCGATCCCCCCGGAACCGGGCGCTCGAGCAGCCACCCGCCGCTGAGAGGCATGCGCCGTGGCGTGCCGAACTCGGACAGGGAGGCCGCATGGCCGGCGTCCGAGTATCCGCGTGCTGGGCGCTGCGCCCTGACCGCTCCGCTCACTGATTCAAACTAGCCCAGCTCACGCGCGTATGCTGCCCCCGGTGCCCCGCGAGCCCTTCTCCATCGCGCAGGTCACACCGTGGCCCTGGGAGCAGCACCACGAGGTCACCCGCTTCGTCGAGCGTCTCTCCGACGAGCTCTGCGCGCGCGGCCACCGCGTGGTCGTGGTTGCGCCGTCGGACTCGCGTGACCTGGTACGCGAGGGCCGCGCGACGATCCAGGAGCTGCGCTCCGATCCGGACGCGCTGTTCGCCGACCCCGGCTGCGCGTCGGTGCTCGCCGTCGGCCAGTCGCTGCCGTTCCGGCGTGGCGGCTCGGTGTCGCTGCCGCTGGACGTCTCACGTACGCTCGAGGAGCTGCTCGACCACGCCGAGCTTGACTTCGTCCACGTGCACGAGCCGTTCGCGCCGAGCGCCTCGTCCGCAGCCCTGCGCCACTCGCGGGCCCTCAATGTGGGCACCTTCCACTCCACCACCGAGCGCTTCGTCTCCACGCAGGTGGCGCGCAAGGTGGTTGAGCTGCTGTTCGGCCGGCTCGACGGCCGCACCGCCAGCTTCGCGGCCACGCGCGACCTGATCGAGCGTTACTTCCCGGGCGAGTACCGGATCATCCGGCCGGGCGCCGATCTGGTGCCGCGCCCCAACGTGCATGCTGGGCCGCCCGAGATCGTCTTCTCCGCCGAGGAGGAGCGCGGGGCGCTGCGGCTGTTCCTGCGCGCACTGCGCCGGCTGCCGGTGGACCTCGACTGGCACGCCACGATCTGGCTGCGCGATCCTGCCTCCGCGCCGGCGGTCTCGCTGTCGCGGCGGCTGCGCGAGCGGGTGCGTCTGGCGGGCCCGGCCGACGGGTCCGAGGCGCAGCACCTGGCACGCGCGACGATCGCCGTCGCCGCCTCCGCCGGCG
>JACCSF010000356.1 GCA_013813135.1 Thermoleophilaceae bacterium
GCGCGGCGCCGCCGGGGCCGACGGCCTGCGAGAGGTCTCGCGGCGGGTGCTCGGACGCCTCGGGCGCGTCCCGGCCGCGCCGGAGGCCGCCCTGGTGGTCGATCAGATCGCGTCGGAGGGCCGGCTCGCCGCGGCGGCCCGGGCGCTCGAGCGACAGCTGAGCGGGGTGGCCAAGCGGCCGCTGCCGTTCCTGGATGCCGTCCTGCACTGGGTCGTCAGGGAGGCGAACGCGTTCCGGCCACCGCCGCCGAAGCGGCCGCTGATCCTGCGGGTGCGCCCGCTGGACGCCCTGCTGATCATCGCCGCTGTTCTCCCCGCGGCCACGCTGGCGACCTGACTAGGCCGGAGCGCGCGCGGAGACCAGCAGGTTGTAGAAGAGCGCCGCCGGCAGCCGCGGCTCCAGCAGCGACCTGTCCAGCCGCTGCAGCAGCAGGTAGCCCCGATAGGCGTAGACCCGCCAGGCCCACGGCACCTCCGATGGCTCGGCGGTGGCCTCGAGCGTCCGGTTGGCCCAGCCGAACAGCGACGCTGCGAGCTCCTCGCCGCACACGCGCACGTCGGCGAAGCCGGCCGCGGCGGCGTGGGTCGACAGGTCGCCCGGCGTGAACGCGTGGAGGTCCACCACCTGCTCGAGCCGGTCCTCCTCGGCCGGGGCGGTCCCGTTCCCGTTGCGCGAGCTCGCGCCGAGGAGTGCCCGCCACAGGGGCGCCACCGCCAGCGCGCACCGCTTGGGCACCGACGCGATCCGGTCGCCGTGGCTCGACGGCTCGCCGCAGAACGCGACCACGCCGCCCGGGCGCAGCACGCGGCGGAACTCGCGGAACGCGCCGGCCAGGTCGGGCAGATGATGCAGCACGGCGTGGCCGAAGACCAGGTCGAAGGCATCGTCTGAGAACGGCAACGCCGAGGCCTCGCAGGCCACGGTCTCCACCGACAGGCCGAGCTCCCCCGCCGACGCGGACAGCGCCCGCAGCATCCCCGGTGAGATGTCCGAGGCGACACCGGAGCGGATCACCCCCGCGCGCATCAGGTTGAGCGTGAAGTAGCCCGTCCCGGCGCCTATCTCCAGGGCGCGATCGAAGCCGCCGGCCGGCAGCCCCGCGGGCCCGAGCGCCTTGCCGAGCTTGCCGGAAACCTGCGCTTGGCCGACCGCGTCGTAGCCGATGCCCCACTTCGAGTCGTAGTGCTCGGCGGCGAGGTCGTGGTAGCGCACGTTGGCCTCGCGGATGGTCTCGGCCGTCTGCATGGCCGCAGGAGAGTAGTCACCGCTGTACCTAGACTCCCCGGCCGATGCACGACACCGTCCAGCGCCACCAGCCCGAGGGTGTGCCGCCGCTCGAGCTCACCGGGGAGCGCACTCTCCCCGACGTACCGGCCGAGAACTACTGGTTCCGCCGCCATCTGGCGGTCTACGAATGGATCGCGGAGCGCTGCGCCGGCCTCGAGGTCGTGGACATGGCCTGCGGCGAGGGCTACGGCACCGAGGTCCTGGCCCGGCGCGCCCGCCGGGTGACCGGCGTGGACGCGAACCCGGATGCCCACGAGCATGCGCGCGCCAAGTACACGCGCCCGGGCGTGAGCTTCGTGTGCGACCTGATCGAGACCTACATCGAGCCGTGCGACGCCGTGGTGTTCCTTCAGACGATCGAGCACGTCAAGGAGCCCGAGCAGGTGCTCGCCCACTTCAGGGAAATGGCGGGCACGGCCTACGTGTCCACCCCGAACCTGCTCACCCTCGCGCCGCCGGGCGCCGAGAAGTCCGAGAACCCCTGGCACCTGCGCGAGTACCGAGCGCGGGAGTTCCGGGCGCTCTGCGAGAGCGTCTTTGACCATGTTGAGCTGTACGGCGTCTTCCACGCCCGCAAGCTGCGGGCGCACGAGCTCGCGCTGCGCGCCGGCTGGGACCGCGTGCACCCCGCGCTCGGAATAACCGGGCCGTTCTACGACCGCTTCACGCCGGCCATCTCGGTCGGTGACTTCGCGCTGAGGGACGGCCCGCTCGAGCGCGCGCTGGACTTCGTCGCGGTGCTCCGTTGAGCTCTCGGCGCCCTGGCGCGCTGGCGCTGGTGCTCCACTCCCACATGCCCTACGTGGAGGGGTTCGGCACCTGGCCGTTCGGCGAGGAGTGGCTATGGGAGGCGGTCGCGTGCGTGTACCTGCCGCTGCTCGAGCTGCTCGACGGCGCGCCGGTCACCGTCGGCCTGACACCGGTGCTGTGCGACCAGCTCGAGGCCATGCGGGACGGCCCGGGCGAGCGCTATCTGCGCTTCCTGCGCGAGGTGCGAGCCGTCATCCACGCCGAGGATGACGTGGGGCTGGTAAAGGGCGGCGAGCTCGAGCTGGCGGCGGAGGTGCGCCGCGCCGCGACCGACTACGTGTTCGCGGACGAGGCCTTCGAGCGCCACGACCGCGACCTGCTGAAGGCGTTCGCCGAGCTGGAGCGCGTGGAGCTGTGGACGTCGAGCGCGACCCATGCGCTGCTACCGATGCTCGCCACCGATGCCGGGCTGCGGCTGCAGCTGGCCACCGCCACGGCGTCGCACCTGCGTCGCTTCGGCGAATGGGGAGGCGGGTTCTGGCTGCCCGAGTGCGCCTACGCGCCCGGGCTCGAGCGCGACCTGGCCGACCACGGCGTGCGCGCCTTCTGCGTCGACCAGACCTCCGTATCGGGGTTCGAGCACCTGCACCCGGTCGCGACCGAGCCCGGCCCGGTCGCCGTGCCGATCCACTGGCCGACGGTGGAGCTGGTCTGGAGCGACCGCAACGGCTACCCGGTGCACGGCACCTATCGCGACTACCACCGCCGCACGGTGCATGACCTCAAGCCCTGGGACAACGCCGGCCGCCCCTACGACCGCCAGGCCGCGCTGGCGCTCGCGCGCGATCACGCGCGCGACTTCGTCGAGCGGGCCAAGCACCGCGTGGGCGAGGGCGGGCTGCTCTGCTGCGCGCTCGACACCGAGCTGCTCGGTCACTGGTGGTACGAGGGACCGGCGTGGCTGGCGGCCGTGCTGGAGGAGGCACCGCGCCAGGGCCTGGAGCTCGTCACCGTGAGCGAGGGCATCGAGCGCAGCGATCCGCGCGCCGCCCACCTGGCGCCGTCCACCTGGGGCAGCGGCAAGGACCTGTCCACCTGGGATTCCCCCCGGGTCGGACACATGGCCGTGGCCGCGCGCCGCTCGGAGCTGCGCACCGTGGCCGCCACGGCGGGCCACGCCCGCCCGCGCGCGGCGCTGGAACGCGCGGCGCGCGAGCTGCTCGCCATGCAGGCGAGCGATTGGGCGTTCATGGCCACGCACGAGCTGGCCGGCGACTATCCGCGCGAGCGGCTCGAGGGCCACGGCGCCGACCTGGAAGCCGCCCTGGCTGCGCTGGCGGGCGGCCCGGCGGAAGTAACCTCCCCGCCTGTGCCGGAGCCGTCCGTCCGCAACCTGGCGCCCGACCTCGACCTGGCCGCCCTCACCTCACCCTGATGCGGGCTCTGATCCTGTCGTGGGAGTACCCGCCCTTGATCGAGGGCGGACTCGCTCGCCACGTGCGCAAGCTGGCCGAGAACCTCGCCGCCCAGGACGTCGACGTGCACGTGCTGGTCCGCGGCCGCGATCAGGACCCGGCCGAGGAGGAGGCGGGCGGCGTGGTCATCCACCGGGTGGGCGAACCCGAGCGCCCGCGCGACCTGGGCGAGTTCGTGGCCTGGATCGAGCACATGAACTCGGACATGCTCGCCGCCGGGGTGGAGGTGGGCGACCGCTACGACTTCGACGTCGTGCACGGCCACGACTGGCTGGTCGCGTCGGCCGGCCACCACCTGGCCAACCGCTTCCGCGCCCCGTTCGCCGTCACGATCCACGCCACCGAGTACGGTCGCCACCAGGGCTGGGTGGACAAGCACCCGCAGTCCTACATCCACCGCGTGGAGCGCTGGATGGCCAACCGCGCCGAGCGCGTCATCACCTGCTCGGCGTACATGCGCGAGCACGTGGCTGACATCTACGGGCTCGAGGAGTCGCGCGTGGCGGTGATCCCGAACGGGATCGACCCATCCGAGCTGGTGCCGGTCGACGACCTCGACACGCTGCGCGGCCGCTTCGCCGAGCAGCACGAGAAGCTCGTCCTGCTCGTCGGCCGCCTCGTCTACGAGAAGGGCTTCCAGCTGGCACTGGAGGCGCTGCCCGGGTTGATCGAACGGGTCGGCGGCGTGCGCTTCATCGTGGCGGGCTCGGGCACGGCCGAGCGCGAGCTGCGCGAGCAGGCCACCCAGCTCGGGCTCGACGGTCACGGCACCTTCCTGGGCTGGATCGGCGACGACGTTCTGCACTCGCTCTACCGCATCGCCGACCTCACGGTGGTCCCCTCGATCTACGAGCCGTTCGGGCTTGTCGCGCTCGAGGCGATGGCCTCGGGCTGCCCGTGCCTCGTGGCGGATACAGGCGGCCTGCGCGAGGTGGTGCCCAACGAGGACGTCGGGCTGCGCTTTCGCTCGCGCGACCCGGGCTCACTGTCGGCGATGGCCGAACGGCTGCTGACCGACACCGAGCTGCGCGACAGGCTCGTCGCCGAGGCGAGCGAGCACGTGCTGAGCTTCGACTGGGCCGACGTGGCACGTCAGGTGGGCGAGGTCTACCGCGAGCTCGCGCGGCCGCCGAGCCTGCGCAGCGGATAGCGCAGCACGATCGTCGAGATCCAGAGCGTCTCGGCGAGGTGCACGTTCAGGAAGGCCGCCGGCACGGACACCAGGAACGCCGCCGTGATGCCCAGGCCGATCGGGCTGGCGAACGACTCGGTCTGCTCCCGGTGCGCCTCGTCCAGTTGACAATCGCGGCCAGCCCCAGCGTCCCGCCGAGTACCGCGGCGGCCAGCGGCTCGTCGGTGTAGGCGTCGTAGAGATCTGCCGCGAAGGGCACGAGCACGATCAGGGCGAGGAAGGCGAGGTTGAGCGTCATCAGCGTCCTGTCGAAGGCGCGCAGCTTCTCGAACAGGTTGTGATGGATGACCCAGAAGCGACCGACGAGGGCGAACGAGAGCAGGTACGCGCCGAGGCTGGGGAGGAGGTCGACGAGCGCGTCGCCGAGGCTCTGGCCCTCCTGCAGCCGCGGCACCTCCATGTTGAGCACGAGCAGCGTGATCGCCACGGCCATCACGCCGTCGGTGAAGGCGGCGATCCGACTGAGGTCGCGCGCGCCGATCAGGCCAGGTCCGCTTGCCTCCACTTCGGAGAGCTAAGCCGCCGGGGCGGATGGAGCGCCACGCTAGCGCGCGAGGAGCGCCCGAGCGGCCGCCCGCCCACTGCGGATCGCGCCCTCCATCAGCGCCGCGAACGGGCCGCCCAGGTGCTCCCCGGCGAAGACCAGCGGGCCCACGGGGCGCTCGCTCGCCTCGGCCAGCTCGGGCGGCGGCGAGGTGGAGTAGGCGGCGCCGGCCCACGGGTCGTCCGACCAGGTGGAGAGCAGCGCGCCGCCCGGATCTAGCTCGAGGTCGGGGCGCAGGCGCTCCAGCGAGGCCAGCCAGCGCTCCGCTCCGGTCGCCACACCGAGGCGCTCGAGCGCGCCGGACGAGCCGGCGAACGCGCTGACCACGGGCTGCGGCTCGTCGCGCGCGCCGGTCGCGGTCCACGTCCAGTAGCGATCGGGCACCGACATCACCGCGCTCGGCGGCGTGCTGCGCCGCAGCGGGACGAACAGCTTGGCCGCCTCCCCGAAGCGGACCGCCGCCAGCGCCTCTCCGGGCTGTGGCGGCAGCGCCGGCTCGAAGGCGATCCGGTGCAGCACGCCCGCCGGGACGGCCACCACGCAGACGTGAGCCTCGAGCTCCGCCCCGCCGGCGCCGAGCCGTACGCCTTCGGCATCCCAGGCGACACGCTCGACGGGCGAGCCGAGGCGCACGGCCGCGC
>JACCSF010000366.1 GCA_013813135.1 Thermoleophilaceae bacterium
GGCCACACCCATCCCGAAGGTTCCGAGGCCGACGGCCTCGCGCTCGCGCACGAAGCGCCCCCCGGCCAGCTCCTCGCGCGCCTCATCGTCGACCGCCGCGGCGTGCAGCGTGGCGCGGACCCGGTCCCTCAACGCGGCGCCGCTCTTGCCGGTCTCGCTCGCGATCGCCTCCGCGCAGTCGGCCAGCGCCGACGTCAGTGAGCGCTCCTCGGCCATCGTCTCCCGCAGGACGGCGGGGTCGCCCCCGGACAAGAGCTCTTCGTGTGCCTCGCGCAGGCGTTGCCCCGTTTCGAGCAGCGCGCCAGTCTCCGCCCGGCGCCGGCGCACCGCCTGGTTGAGCGCCCACGCGCCCGCGGTCGGCTTGCGCAGCGCCTTGACCCGCCCGCCGGCCTCGCGATCGCCGGCGCGGATCAGGCGCCGCGCAAGCTCGTCGCGCTCGTGCACGAACTCGTCGAGCGGCGTGCCGTAGAGCCGGTCGATTTCCGCATCGAGATCCATCGCGAAGAGCCTACGCGCCGGCGGCTCAGGTCACCTGGACCTCGCCGCCGTAGTCCACCACCAGCTCCAGCTCGCCTTCCACGGAGGCGTCGACGAGCTCGACGTCGTCGCCCGACCGCTCGAAGCGCAGGTCGACGGAGGCCCCCGCCACGCGCAGCGCCTCCACCTGCAGCCACTCGAGCCGGAGCGGCAGCGCGGGGCGCACGACCCGCAGCCGTCGCGACAGCCCATCCGCGTGAAGACCCAAGCCGGTCGACAGCAGGTAGGGAATCGCGCCGGCGGCCCAAGCCTGCGGGCGGCACGCCACGGGATACGGGACGGGGCTCTCGCCGGGCCTGCGCTCGTGCCCCCCGAACAGCTCGGGCAGCCGGAAGTCCGCGAACCGCGACGACGCTTCCAGCAGCGCGCCGAAGAGCCGGTCGAAGTCCTTGTCGAAGCCGTACTCACGCAGCCCGCAGGCGATCAGGGCGTTGTCGTGCGGCCAGACCGACCCCATGTGGTAGCCGATCGGGTTGTAGGCGGGATGCCCCGCGGCGAGCGTGCGCACGCCCCACCCGCTGAACATCCGCTCGCCCATCAGCACGTCGCGGACGCGGCGCGCGCGCCCGCGCGAGATCGCCCCGGCCCAGAGCAGATGCCCCGGATTCGAGGTGAGCGCCGAACCCGGTCGTTTCTCCCCGTCCAGCCCGATGGCGTAGGAGGCGGCGCCCGGAGCCCAGAACTGCTCGAGCGCCGGCTGGAGCCGATCGGCGCGGGCGCGCAGGCGCTCGGCGCGCTCGCCGTCGCCGTCGAGCTCGAACAGCCGCGCCACCCCGCGCAGCGCCCGGATCGCGTAGCCCTGCACCTCGACCACCGCGACCGGCGGCTCGAGCGGAGTGCCGTCCGCGTAGGGCACGCCGTCCCGGGAGTCCCTCCAGCCCTGGTTGACCAACCCCTGAGGCGCTCGCCGCAGGTATTCGATCAGGCCGTCGCCGTCGATATCGCCGTACCGCTCCATCCAGTCGAGCGCCGCGTCCACCTGGGGCCGCAGCTCGTGGAACAGGTCGAGGGTGCCCGACCAGCCGGCGTGGTCGGAGAGCAGCGACAGCCACAGCGGCGTGGCGTCGGCAGTGCCGTAGTAACGCGCGAACGGCGTCTCGCCCAGGGCCGCCGGCTCGCCGACGCGCAGCTCGTGCAGGACCCGCCCGGGCTGCTCGTCGCGCGTGTCGTCGACCTCGCGGCCCAGCAGGCCGCCGAGCAGGCGCAGCGTGTCGGCCGCGACTTCGGGCCCGAAGGCCAGCATCTGCATGGCGCCGATCAGCCCGTCGCGTCCGAACAGCGTCGCGTACCACGGCACGCCTGCCGAGTAGTAGGAGCGCCCATCGAGCTGCGAGCGCAGCATGTCCAGGTCCCGAAGCGAGCGGGCGAGCACGCGGTCGAACAGCTCGTCGTGCGACCTGATGCGCGTCCGGTCGCGCGCCGTCCGGGGCGCGGCGCAGCCCGCCGGCCCGTCGGGGAGCTCGGATGCGGTGAAATCGATCGTCAACTCGCTCGTACCCTCGGCCGGGACGTCGACCTCGAAACGCAGAACCGCTGTCGCCGCGGTGTGCTGCCCCGCGCCCGGCGCCAGCTCGGCGACGGCCGGCTCCACGCTCGGCTCGATGGCGGTGGTCCTCAGTACGCCGTCGCGCCCGAGCTCCGAGAAGCGCAGGCCCGTGCCGTCACGCTCGACGCGCGCGCGCGGGCGCTCGGATGGCGCAACGATTCCGCGCGCCACAAGCATCGGCTTGAAGTCCGCGGCCAGCTGAACCTCGAGTCGCAGACGGACGGTCTGCCCGTGGTGATTGCAGAGTGCCAGGCGCTCGCGCAGCGAGCCGGGCGCGCGCACGAGGCGCTCGCAGCGCAGCGACACCGATTGGGCGGGCAGGCTCTCACCCGGGGCGACCGGCAGCTCCGGGTTGGTCATGTCGTGGAGAGTTCTGGTGCCGAGGGCGTCGGAGGCCTGCAGCAGTGCGGGCGACTCGCCGTTCACCAGCAGCCGGTACCCCGACAGGAAGCGGCAGTCGCGATACCACAGGCCGAAGGCATGCTCGTCATCCAAGGGGAGCCCGCCACCCCGCCGGGTTACGAGGAAGACGTTCTCGTCCTTGATCACCAGCGTGTCGGAGAGGTCGGCTTCGATCGCCCTGGTCATACCTATTTCCGTTGACCCTGCCCCCCCCATTTGGGCTACCTTCGTCGGCGCCCGTCGAGCGCGGGAGAGGATATGGCGCCTGTTCGCTCCGCGCTGCCGCCTCGGCTGCAGGACAAGGGCCCGGCGCGGCGGACCGGGAGCGGGCACCGAGACACGGCCCCGGCACCATAATATTCGGGTGAATGAACCCCAGTCCCGCTCCCGACCTCGATTCGCGGCACGGTGAGGAGCTCGCCGAGGTGACGAACGGCATCGTCCAGCTGTTCAGCGAGTACTACGGGAGGGGCCCGACGCGGGCCAAGAGCTATCTGCTCGACGACACCTACCTGGTCACCGTTCTGCGCGACACGATGACCACGGTCGAGCAGACGCTCGTCAAGAACGGACACGCCGCTCAGGTGCGCAGCGTCCGGCTCACCTTCCAGGAAGCGATGGCTGATTCGTTCATGGCCGTGGTCGAGAAGGCGCTCGGCCGGCGGGTGGCGGCGTACCACAGCCAGCTGCTCGTGGACCCCGACATCGGCTTCGAGATGTTCGTCCTGGAGGGGTGAGCTCAGATGCCGCCCAGGCCGCGGTCCTCCGCGGCCTTGTAGGCGATCTGCAGGAAGTCGGAGATCGTCAGGCCGGTGAGCACCGACGCCGTGAAGCGGGTCCCGCGCGGCGCCACGACCATGCCGACGTTGAAGCCTCCGGAGATCCACATGCCCAGGCAGTAGGGGCAGACGAGCAACTCGCCGATCGTGCGCCTCCAGCCGCGCCCGCGGGCGCGCTCCTCCACCTCGGCCGGGCCGCCGGGCTCCTCGAACTCGGTGAACGGCGCCCGCGCGAACGCGGTGATCTTGTCCGCATAGCCCGAGTAGGCCGCCCCATCTGAGCTGGTGTCGGGTGTCTCCACGGTCACGAGTGGCTGTCCTCCATCTTGCGCGTGTCACGCGGCTCCACGAACGGCTCGGTGTCCTCCGGGCGCATACCCTGCTCGATCGCCCGGCCGCGTTCCAGCTCTGCGTTGAACTCCGCTCCGAGCAGAATCATGATGTTCGAGATCCACAGCCATACCAGGAACACGATCGGCCCGGCGAGCGCACCGTAGGTCTTGTTGTAGGAGCCGAAGTTCCCCACGTAGAAGGCGAACGCCAGGGAGGCGATCACCCACCCGATCACGGCGAGGAGCCCACCGGGAGTGATCCAGCGGAAGCCCGGCTGCTTGACGTTCGGGGCGGCCCAGTAGAGCACCGCGAACATGACGCTCACCAGCACCAATAGCACCGGCCACTTGGCGATGTTCCACGCTTGTACGGCGGTGTCGCCCACGCCGATCAGGTTGCCGGCCTCCTCGGCGAGGCCACCGCTGAGCGTGACCCCGATCGCGCTCACCGCCGTGAGCACCATCAGCAGCACTGTGAGGCCGACCCGCAGAGGCAGGGTCTTCCAGAGCGGGCGGCCCTCTTCGATGTCGTAGATCGAGTTCGAGGCGCGCATGAAGGCGCCGATGTACCCCGACGCCGACCAGACCGCGCCGAGCAGGCCGACGACGAAGAACGCGCCCGCGGCACCCTGGCTGCCCTGGATGTTCTCGATGGCGCTGGTGAAGACGTCTTTCGCCGGTCCCGGCGCGACGGTGCCGAGGTTGTCGATCAACGGCTGGGTAGCCGACTCGCCGATCAGCCCCAGCACCGACACGAGCACGATCAGCGCGGGGAAGATCGCGAGCACCGCGTAGTAGGTGAGCGCCGCCGCCCAGTCGGTCAGGTTGTCGTCGGAGAACTCGCTGACCGTGCGCTTCAACACTCCGATCCACGAGCGTCCCCTGAGGTCGGTCGGACCCTCGGCGGTCTCGCGTTCCATGCTCCCGGCTACCCGTCCTGAAGCCGCGTACTCAGGCGGCTTCGGAGAGCGCCGCGACCTCGCGGAACTCCGCGAGCCGCTCGAGCGCCTTGTGCTCGATGCGGCGCACCCGCTCGGGCGACAGCCCGAGCCGCCGCCCGGCCTCGCGCAAGGGGGTGGGTTCGTCGCCGCTCAGCCCGTACCGCAACCCGATCACCTCGCGCTCCTGGTCGGGTAGCTGGTCCAGCGCCGCGCGCACGGTCTCGTCGCGCAGTCCGATCTCGACCTCCTCGTGCGGCTCGATCTCGTCGCTGGCGAGCAGGTCCCCAAGTTCGGTCTCTCCCTCCGCGCCGACCGGCCGCTCGAGGCTCGTGATCGTGCGCATCACCTCGCGCGTCTCGTTTAGTTCGTCGAGCGTGATCTCGGCGGCTGCGGCGACCTCAGCATCGGTGGGCGGACGGCCGTGCTGGGCTCCCAGCTCACGTTCCACTCGGACGATCTTGCGCTCGCGCTGGCCGATGTGCACCGGGACCCTGATCGTCCGGCCCTGGTTGGCGAGGCCGCGCTGGATCGCCTGGCGGATCCAGAAGGTCGCGTAGGTCGAGAACTTGTAGCCCTTGCGCCAGTCGAACTTCTCGGCTGCGCGGATCAGCCCGAGGATGCCCTCCTGGATCAGGTCGAGCAGCGCCAGCTGGTGTCCCTGGTACTTCTTCGCGATCGACACGACGAGGCGCAGGTTGGAGTTGACCATGCGCTCCTTCGCCTCCAGGTCTCCGCGCTCGATGCGCTTGGCCAGCTCGACCTCTTCGGAGGCGGACAGCAACGGGTGGCGGCGAACGTCGCGCAGGAACAGCTGAAGGGTGTCGCTGGTCATAGTCGCCAGCTCGTCGTGGTTGTAGTGCGCGCCGGAAACTCGGTCGTTCCCGCAGTCGTCGCTCAGCTCGACGCCGCGCGCCTCGATTCGCTCCTGCAGCGTCTGGGCGTCCTCCTCGGGCAGCTCGAGCTCCTGCACGAGATCGGCGAGCTCGGACAGATTGACGCAGCCGCTCTCCTCCCCACGGTCGAGCAGGGCCTCGATTCGGCGTTCGGCGGAGCCGTCCGTCATCGTCGGCATGGAGAAGGTCTACCCCGGGGCCAAGGACCGAAACCGGCGCGGTCAGTCCGAGTGGGGAGGCCGGCGCTCGGGACGCACGCGCAGGATCTCGTCGCGCAGCTCGCGCGCGCGATGGTGGGTTTGGCCGCCTTCCGCCCGCCGGAGGGGGTCGCTCTGGAGCGCCGCCTCCCGGACGTACTGCGCCACGCTCAGGCCGAGCTCGGCGCACTCGCTCTCGAGCGCCTCCCACAGGTCGGCCTCGAATCGCACGGTCGTCTGATGCACCTTGCGAGTCGCCACGTCGGCGAGCGTATCGGGGGCCGAGGCGCCGGCGCAACCGGAATCGCTTTGCCCTCTCGCATGGCATGGCGGGCTTGCGACGCCCCTCGCGGCTAACGCTCTTGAGCGAGCGACTCCAGCCGCTTGCGCGCCCGCGACAACCCGCGGGCGAACGACGCGATGTCCGCCCAGGGATCGCCCTTGGCCTCCAGGCGGCGCGGCACGCTCTTCACCGTCCAGCGGTCTGGGCGTAGCTTCGAGTCGGACAGCTCCTCCCAACCGATCGGGGTGGCCACCGGCGCCCCCGGCCGCGGCCGCACCGCGTACGGCGGTACGGCGGTTTGCGCGTAGGCGTTGCGCATCACGTCGACCAGGATGCGCCCGCCGCGCTCCGACTTGCGGAACTCCGTGGTCAGGTCGTCCGGATGGCGGCTCGCGAGCAGCTCGGCGGCCGCGCGGGCGAAGGGGCGGACGTCTTCGAAGGTGGCGCGCCGGCGCAGCGGGGTCCATACGTGGATGCCCTTCGAGCCGGTCACCTGGGCGAACGGCTCCATGCCGATCTCGCGCAGCAGGTCGCCGGTGTGCCGAGCCGCGCGGCGGACGGTGGCGAAGTCGGCCCCCGGCGCCGGGTCGAGGTCGAACACGAGCCGGTCGGGCTGGCGCAGCCGGTCGGCGCGCGACAGCCACACGTGCGGCGTGATCGTGTTCTGGCCGACCAGGTACACGAGCGTGTCGACGTTGGAGATGAGCGCGTGCACCAGCGTGCCGCCGCGCTTCTCGACCTCCACACGCCTGATCCAGGCGGGGTAGTGGTCGGGGACGTTCTTGTGGAAGAAGCCCTCACCGCCGATCCCGTTGGTGAAGCGCAGCATGCTGATCGGCCGGTCGCGAACGTGCGGCAGCATCCACTCCGACACCGCCTCGTAGTACGCGGCGATGTCAGCCTTGGTCAGGCCGTCCTGGGGGAAGAGCAGCTTGTCCGGATGGGTGATCTCGACGTTCATGCCGGCCGCTCCCGCACTACCTCGCGCGCGGGCTTGTCGTTGCGCAGCCCCAGGAAGCGCGGGTGGCGCAGGCGCCCGTCGCGCGTCCACTCCGTGAAGGCGACCTGCCCGACCAGCTCCGGGTCCACCCAGTGGGTTCCGCGCGGGATCGGGCGCACGTCGGCGAACGGTGAGTCGCCGCGCTCCAGCTTGCGCAACCGCTGCCCCAGCTCGCTCAGCGTGTCGTGGTCGAAGCCGGTGCCCACCTTGCCGGCGTAGCGCAGCTGCCCGTCCTCCCAGTGGCCGACGAGCAGCGCTCCGAAGTCCGTGCGCGACCCCTGCGGCGCGGTGTAACCGCCGATCACGAGCTCCTGCTCGGCGTGGCACTTGAGCTTGCGCCAGTCGCTCGAACGCGCGGAGCGGTAGAGGCTGTCGGCCCGTTTGGCCATCACACCCTCCAGGCCCTTGCGGCAGGCCTCCTGGAAGAGCCGTTCGCCGTACTCGTTTCGGTGCGGCGTGAAGCGAACAGCGCCGTGGAAGCGCAGCGCGCTGCGCAGCTCGGCCTTGCGCTCGCGCAGCGACAGATCGCGCAGGTCGCGCCCGTCCAGGCGCAGCAGGTCGAACACGTAGAGGAACACCGCGACTCGCTCGCGCCCGCGCCGCTGCAGGCGCTGGAAGCTCGTGATGCCGCGCCGGTCGAACGCGACGATCTCGCCGTCGATCACGAAGTTCTGCCACGCCTCGGCCTCGAGGGCCGTCACCAGCTCAGGGTAGTCGCACGACATGCTCCGGTCCGTCCGGGAGAACAACCGGATGCCACCGTTATCGCGATGCGCCAGACAGCGCACGCCGTCCAGCTTGCGCTCGAAGATCCAACCGGGGTCAGAGAAGGGCTCGTCCCAGAGGACGGCCTTCATCGGCTTGTAGTCGGTCAGCGCTTCTTATTGTCCACTGCGCGCTGCAGCTGTGACTTGTTCATGCTCGAGCGGCCCTCGACACCCAGCTTCTTGGCCTCGTTGTAGAGCTGGTCGCGCGTGCGCCCCTTGGGGCCGCTGCTGCCCGAGCGCTGGCCGCCGCGGCGGCTCGACGTCATGTCCTGCGTCGAGGTGCGTGAGCGTGTCCGCGACTCGCCGCTGCGGGCGCGCTCCTTGTTCACGGTGCGGGCGGCGATCTCCTCCGTTCGCTCCTCGGACCGGCCCGGCTGCTTCTCGCTCTTCCTGATCTTCTCGTATTGCCGGGCACGCTTGGTGCCCTTTTTCACTCCACCGGGTGGCATTTCGCCTCCTCTCGGTGCTTGTAGGCGCTTACCCTCGATCGTGCGGCCGGACACCACCGACTCGGGACGGGTCGCGACGGGGTCGCCCGTGTCCGCGTACTCGTCGCGGCGCTTGACGAGCAGCCAGCGGCGGCCGTCGATGTGGCGCAGGCTCCAGCCGCCGCGCAGCTTCTCGCCCTCGAGCCAGAACGAGGCGTGGCCGGCTGCCAGCCCCACTTCCATCGGCTCGTCGTGCAGGTTCTCGTAGCGGCCGCGGTCCCAGACGATCACGGGGCCGGCGCCGTACTCGCCCTCGCCGATCGTGCCCTCGAAGTCGCCCCACGAGATGCTGTGGTCGTCGACCGCCATCGCCAGGCGCTTGTCGCGCGGGTCCATCGAAGGGCCCTTCGGCACCAAGCGGAAGTCCCAGTGCATGCTGGTGGCGTGGTGCTGCTGGATTACGAAGCGCGGCATCTATGTCGCCCGTTGGCCGGGGCGCAACGGCTCTATCTCGAGCGGCCCCTCGTGGCGCTCCTCCACCTGCAGCGTCGTGTGATCGATGCCGAAGCGCTCGCGCAGGAGGTCGGCGAGCTGGCGGCGGTGGGATTGCGTGTCGCAGCCGGCGCGCACGGTCACGTGGGCCGACAGGGAGGTCATGCCCGATGTGACCTCCCAGACGTGCAGATCGTGTACCTCGACCACGTGGCGCTGAGCGGCGAGGATACGGCCGATCTCGTCGGGGTCGAGGCCGCGCGGCGACGCCTCCAGCAGCACGCGCCCCGAGTCGCGCAGCAGGCCCCACCCCGAGCGCAGCATCAGGGCCGCCACCAGCAGCGCCGCGATGCCGTCGGCGCGGCCGAAGTCGGTGGCGAGGATGACCGCGCCGGCGATCGCCGTCGCGATGAAGGCGAACAGGTCCGTCAGCACGTGCTGGAAAGCGCCCTCGACGTTCAGGCTGCGCCGCTCGGCGCCGGCCAGCACCCAGGTGGCCGCCAGGTTCACCACGATGCCGGCGAGCGCGACCGCCAGCACCGGTCCGCCCTCCACCGAGGGCGGGTCGATCAGGCGGCGCACGCCCTCCGCCAGGATCACGACCGCCAGCGCCACCAAGGTGGCGCCGTTCACCTGCGCCGACAGGATCTCGGCGCGCTTGAGGCCGAAGGTGAAGCCGCCGCCGGCGGGCCGGCCGGCCAACCGCGCGGCGACCAGCGCCAACGCGATCGCGCCGGCGTCCGTGAGCATGTGGGCGGCGTCCGAGAGCAGCGCGAGCGAGTCGGCCAGGATGCCGACCACGACCTCCACCACCATGAACGCGAGGATCAGCCCCAGCGCCAGGCCGAGCCGCCTGCTGTCGCCCGCCGGGGCGTGATGATGGTGGTGATGGGCCATCGCGCCCAGATGGTGACAGGGGTTGAGGCGCCGGAGGGCGGGGTATCGCGCGCCATCGCGCGAGTCGTCGTTACCGGCGCCGGCGGCAACGTCGGCACCAGCCTGCTGCGCTCGCTCGCCGACGAGTCGGCGGTGGACTCCGTCCTAGCGCAGCCGCCGGGCGGCGCGCCGCAACCCGGTCACGGCGAGCAGCCCCGTCAGCCCCAGCGCGGCCACCGCCCACGGC
>JACCSF010000029.1 GCA_013813135.1 Thermoleophilaceae bacterium
GCTCCGGAGCCTCTGGCTCCTGCGGGGCCCGCCACCGGGCTTCGGCCTCGAGCGTCTGTCGGCGCCAGCGCGCCTGCGAAAACGGCCCGGCTTCGGGATCGCGGATGCCCTCGCGGTCGATCCAGAGGCTGGGCGGGCGCGTCACAGGGGCGACGCTAGGCGGCGCCGCGTCACCGGTACATAACGGGAACTCAGGTCGCGCTGACCGGGGCGCCGCTGGCCGCGAAAGCCTCCAGCTCGTCCGCCGCCGTCGCCGCTCCGTCGTGGGCCTCGCACCAGACCCGCACCTGAGCCGCGCGCTCGGCGTAGCCAGGGTCGGCGAGCAGGCGCCTCACCGCCAGGCGGACCCCGCGGGGCGTGTGGAAGCGCCGCGGCAGCGACACGCCCAGGCCTGCCCACCGCAGCCGGGCCGCGTTCTCGGCCATGTCACCCGCGTGCGGGCAGGCCACGACCGGCGTTCCGCTGGCGAGCGCGCGGGCCACGGTTCCGTGGCCGGCGTGGCACACGACCGCCGCGCAGCGTGGCATCGTGCGCGCGTAGGAGAGCCAGTCGGCCAGCCGCGCGTTGGCGGGCACCTCGATTGGCCGGGTCGGCGAGCGGCGGTTCGTGGTGGCCAGCACCCGTACGGGCTCGCCCGACAGTCCCTCGAGCGTGGCCCGCAGCAGGCGGTGCTCGGGGTCCTGGGACGTGCTCGGGGCGACCAGGACCAGCGGCTCCTTGCCCGGCGGCAGCTCGACCTCGCCGAAAGGCTGCTCCCACAGCAGCGGGCCGGTCACCCGCAGCCAGGGCTCGCGAGCCGCACGCGGATATTCGAGCTGGGGGAGGGTCGCCACCAGCGCCAGCCGCCTGGAGATTCCGCCGTGCACGTGAGGCAGCGGCCCGAGGCCCACCCGCGCGCGCGTCTCGTTGAGCTCGTCGCGGCCCTGCTGCTCGCCGCGCATCAGCAGCGGCCGGGACGTTCGCCAGAGGCGCTGCCCGAGAGCGGTGCGGGGGTAGACGGCGCCCACGGCATAGACCGGGAACCCGGGCTCGCCCATCGGCATCACGTGCGGCACCAGCGTGGCCCAGGGGCGCTCCTCCAGCTCGGCGGCCAGCGTCGCCGCCACGGTGAGGATGTCGGCCACCACCACCTCCGGATCGACCGACCGGATCAGCTCTCGCGTCTCCGCCGATGCCCGCACCGCCGCCACGTACGGCTTCAGCGCGCGCCCCTCTGTCGGGAACACCTGGTACTCCGGCGCCGGGGCGAAGCGCATGCCCTCGCGCTCAGCGTGGTCGCGCCACTTCGACCAGCTCTCCAGCGTCACGTCGTGCCCGCGGGCCGCGAGCTCGCGGCCGAGCGCGATCGCCGGGAAGGCGTGCCCGGGGTCGCCGAACGCGGCCAGCAGGATGCGACGGCCGCGCGCACCCGGCTCGGCCGGGTGTGCGCGGGTCGGCATCCCCGTCAGAGCATCTCCGCGAGCTCGCGAATCGTTCGCTTGCGCTGCTCCGCCTCGTAGGCCATCGGGGACACGATCAGCGTGCCGACGCCCGCCTCGCGGTACACGTCGAGACGCTCCTCGACGCGGTCGCGCGGACCGCAGATCGTCACCAGGTCGATCAGCTCGGCGGGGATCGCGGCGGCGGCCTCGTCCTTCTTGCCGTCGAGGTAGAGGTCCTGGATCTCCTGCGCCGCGTCCTCGAAGCCGTAGCGGCGGACGAGCGCGTTGTAGAAGTTCTTCTCGCGCGAGCCCATGCCGCCGACGTACAACGCGACGAACGGCCGCATCACGTCGCGCGCGCGGTCGACGTCGTCGTCGATCGACACCTGCACGGTCGGCGCGATGTCGAAGCCGTCGAGCGAGCGCCCCGAGCGGGCGGCCCCCTCCGCGAGCAGCGCGCGCGAGTGGCCCACGTGCTCGGGCGAGAAGAACACCGGCAGCCAGCCGTCGGCGATCTCGCCCACGAGCTGTGTGTTCTTGGGCCCGATCGCCGCGATGTAGATCGGGATGCGCTCCTGCACCGGCGCGATCATCAGCTTGAGCGCCTTGCCAGGCCCGTCAGGCAGCGGCAGCGTGTAGGTCTCGCCCTCGTAGGTCAGGCGCTCCCGCGCGAGCGCCTTGCGCACGATCTCCACGTACTCGCGCGTGCGCGCCAGCTGCTTGGCGAAGCGCTGGCCGTGCCAGCCCTCGGCCACCTGCGGACCCGACGTGCCGAGCCCTAGCAGGAAGCGGCCGTTCGAGAGGTGGTCGAGCGTGACGGCCGTCATCGCGGTCATGGCCGGCGAGCGGCCCGGTATCTGGAGGATCGCCGCGCCCAGCTTGATGCGCTCGGTCTGGGCCGCGAACCAGGCGAGTGGTGTGGCGGCGTCCGATCCGTAGGCCTCGGCGGTCCAGACGGAGTCGAAGCCGGCCGCCTCGGCTTCGAGCAGCAGCGCGCGCTGATCGTCGGCCGTCAGGCCGAGCCCCCAGTAGCCGAGCATGAGGCCCAGGCGCATGCAAGTCTCCTTTCGCCGGTTGTGCGAGTCGGGCGCCGACGCGCATCCTACGGCTGCCACCGATGAGACGCCGACGCCCAGCCCGCGACCTGCGCACCGCCATCGACTGCCTTCCGCTGCACACGCGCGAGGCCATGCTCGACGGGATCGCCGCGGGCCGGATCATCGTCGGCGCCTACACGGACCGCCAGGGCGGCGTGTGCCCGATGCTCGCCGCCCACCGCAACGGTGGTCGCACCAGCCTCGCCAGCTTCGCCAGGGCGTGGGACCGCTACACCGGCGCCCCGCGGCGAGCTCGCCCCGCAACACCGCGCGAGCTCACCACCCTGCGCGCCATGCTCGAGGCGAGCATCGGCCTGGAGGAGCTGCCCTCGCTGCACGACGTGCCGCGTCCGCCGAGCTATCCCATGGGCTGGGCGTGGCTGCGCCCGTTCCGGCGCCTCGACGAGTACGAGCGCGCGCTGGTGGCGCTAGATCTCGCTGTCGCCCGGCCGGATGAACTGGAGCTCGGGCACGACGCAGTTGCGGGAAGTGCGCAGTAGGTAGCGGACCGCCTCGGCGATGTCCTCGGGCTGGATCATGTCCTCCTTCGGCACCTGACCCTGGACCCAGTCGGTCATGTCGGTGGCCACGAAGCCCGGGCAGATCGCTGTGACCTGGATGCCGTCATTGCCGAGCTCCTTGTGCAGGCCCTGGCTCAGGCCGACGACGCCGAACTTCGTTGCCGAGTAGGCCGACAGCCAGCCCTGGCCGTGCTTGCCCGCGATCGAGGCCGTGTTGACCATCAGCGCCTTGCCGTGCTCGGCGCCGGCCTCCTTCAGCAGCGGAATCGCCTCGCGCGCCATCAAGTAGACGCCGCGCAGGTTCACGTCGAGCTGGAGATCGAGCTTCTTCGTCGGCATGTCGGCGACCGCCGAGCCGATCCCGATGCCGGCGTTGTTGATCAGCACGTCGAGTCGCCCGTTGCGCTCGCGGTGAGCGGCGACGAGCCTCTTGATGTCCTCCTCTTCCGCCATGTTGGCGGGCACGGCGTGGGCGTCGATGCCCTCGTCTCTCAACTGCTGGGCCGCGGCCTCCAGCTTGTCCGGCCGGCGCGCGGAGATCGTGACCGCGTAGTCGTCCTGTCCGAGTGCGCGGGCGATGGCAAGCCCGATTCCGCTTGAACCGCCGGTGATGAGTGCAGCGCGCGAAGCCAAGTGCGATCTCCTCGAGTCGTCCAGTGCGTGGCGCGCAAGGCTATGCGAACCAGGGGTTAAGGATGCCCGAGGTGGGCGTGCCCGTCTCGGGCGTCTTCTAGCCTTCCGCCCCCGTGAGCAGCCGACGCGCATCCGCTGCTGTCCTTCTCGCGTGCGCGCTCGTGGCCGGCGGCTGCAGGGGCGGCGACGATGACAAGGACGGGGCCAGCCAGGCCACGCCCGAAGCGCGCCCCGACCAGTTCCCGCGCTCCGAGGGACGGACGCTCTCCGAGCTGCGCCGCGACCTGCCCGAGGGCGGGCCCGTGCTGGCGCCCACGGTGTCGCGGTTCGTGACCGGCAAGAATCGCCTCGGCTTCGGGCTGTTCACGACGGCGCGCGCGCAGATCGCCGACGCGAGCGCGGCCGTCTACATCGCCCCCTTGGGCGGTGGCGAGTCCCAGGGCCCCTTCGTCGCGCACTACCAGTCGCTCGAGGTGAAGCCCCAGTTCCTGAGCCAGACGAGCTCGTCGGACCCGGACGCGGCCAAGACCCTCTACGTGGCCGAGGTGCCGTTCAACAAGCCCGGGAACTACGAGGTGCTCGGGATGGCGCGGCTCGACGACCGCCTGGTGGCGGCCACGTCGGCGATGCCGGAGCTGATCGTCGTGCCGGAGAAGAAGGACCCAGTGCCGGGGCCGGGCGACGCCCCGCCGGCGATCCACACCCCGACCCTGACGGACGTGTCCGGCGACATCGCTTCGATCGACACGCGCGCGCCGCACGACGAGGACTTGCATCGGGTGAACTTCGCCGACGCGCTCGGCAAGAAGCCGATCGTGCTGACGTTCGCCACGCCGCTGCTGTGCCAGAGCCGGGTCTGCGGACCGGTCGTGGACATCGCGTTGCAGGTCCAGGACAAGTACCGCGATCAAGCGGACTTCATCCACATGGAGATCTACCACGACAATGAGGTGGCCAAGGGCTTTCGCCCGCAGGTGGGCGCGTTCAACCTCCCGTCCGAACCGTGGGTGTTCACGATCGACAGGCACGGCAAGGTCGCCGCTCGCTTAGAGGGCGCCTTCAGCGCCGAGGAACTCGAGCAGGCGGTCAAGAAGGCCCTTCGCGACTGAGCTGTGCCGCCGACGGCGACAGCTTGCTCGATACACGGCCGGAATGGGTCCGGCGGCTTCTGGGTCGCGGGGTGGGTCGAACCATCCCTAGGTCGCCTATTCGGTGGAGAGGCGACGAGGGACACTGCCTCTCGTCAACTCACACAACACCACCAGGAGGTAGGTCGTGTCCCAGGTCAGTTATCCAACCATCACGTTGCCGAAGAAGGTCCGAACTATTTGGATCGCGCTACCCGCCCTCGTCGCGGTTGCGGCCATGGCAATCGCGCTCGTGCTGTCCGGCGGAGGCTCCTCGATCGAGGGGACGGCCTCCACCACCCAAGCGAGCTCCGGCGTGGACGAGAGCCGGATCGCGGCGTCGATCTCGTCCGACGCGGGAACGTCGACAGACGACGCTGCCGCGGCCGAAATGCGCAGCGACCCGCACGGTACCGCCATTGCGTTGCGAAGCTCGTAATCCAGACGTGGGGCTTCGGCCCTCCGGCACCGCCGCACGCGCCCCGCCCCAGCGGGGCGCGTGTGCGTGCTGAGCCGCTTGCGCAAGCGGCGCGGACGGCGAGACCGAAGCGACGCAGGCGACGCCGCCGAACTCGGGGACGTTTGGCGCGAACAGGTCAAGTCCCCGGCAGCCGCCTGACGACCCGATCCTCGCGATGCTCAGCGCCAGCCAGGAGGGCAAGCGGGCGTTGACAGAAAGCATCATTGCCGGCCAGTCCCGATTCACGCCGAGCGGAGGCAGCTCGGGACTGCCGCGAGCCCGTTACTCGCTCAGGCCCACGGCTTCGAGGGCGTCATTTGGCTCGCGGTAGAGCGTCTGGCGTACGATCAGCTCACCTCGAACGGTGATGACCACCCCGATGCGGTGGTCCATCGGCGCCCCGCTTCCCTTCCCCTCGCCGCTTTCACGTACGACCACCACGATGTGCTCTCCTGCATCGAGCATCTGCTCGACGTCTTGCCGGTAGTTGGACCAGGTGCCGAACCAGGCACGCATCTCCTGGCGCATGGCGTCGATACCCCGGTGGATGGCGCCCTCGGGCCGAAGGTCCCGGTCGTCCCATTCGATGTCAGGCGAATACGCAGCCAGCACCGCGTCCCAATCCCGTCTGCTGGTCGCGTCGAAAACGTTGCGCACCAGCGCCACGTTCTCCTGCGACATCGCCTAGACCCTGTGGCTCACGGTGGTGAGGGCGTGCGTGCACACCCTGGGGCGGGGACGCGCTAGCGCTTGGTGCTGTCGTGGACCTCGTACACGTCGGGTTCGCTTGAGAACTCGATGCCGGCGTCTGCCAGCAACGGCATCAGGCGCTCGCCGAACGCCTCCCACTGCTCGCGCGAGTCCCAGATCTCGCTGACCATGAGGTTTCCATCGGTGCCGAAGCAGACGTGATAGTCGAGCCCGTCAGCCGGCCATTCAAGGCCGGCGGCTTCGAGCTGGCTGTTGGTCGCGTCGTACTTCTCGGCGGTCAGCGACACGGGGTGGTAGCGAACCACGATGCTCATGCTGAACTCCTTCGAGGCGGGGGTAGTCAGCCGACCCTATGCCGTCCCCAGCCGCCAGGCAACCAGAGGGCATCCAAGATGACGACCCGGCCGCCGACCCGACACCTCTGGTCGTCAAGACATCGCCCGCCGAGTATCCGCGTCGCAAGGGGTGGGGCCAACCCCCCCGACCGTTCCCTCACTGGGACCTGCGGGGAGGCTCCTGCGCGCGCCGGGGGTTTGGTGGGGGGCGTTGACACGTGGCTAGGTTCACCTTGAAGCGGCGTGAGCGGCTGCTGACGTTGTTGGAGACGGGTCGGTGGAGGACGCCGCGCCTGCGCTACCCCGCCGGCGGCTTCTTGCCTCCGGTGGCGACGAAGCTGACGCAGTCGCCCTGGTTCTTGAAGACCGAGCCGAAGTTGCGCCAGCCGCCGTTCTTGCACTCCTGCTTGCTGGTTGGCAGCCGTACCACGACGTTGAACGACTTGGTCGTCTTGTTGCCCGAGTCGTCGGTCGCGGTGCAGGTCACGATGGTCGTGCCGACCGGGAAGGTGCTGCCCGACGGCGGGTTGCAGGTCACGTCGGGACTGGTGTCGAGGTTGTCGGTCGCCGAGATGCTGTAGGTCACTCTGGCACCCGAGAGCCCGCTGGCGTTGACGGCGATGCCCGATGGCACGGTCAAGATTGGCGGACTCGTGTCGGCCACCGCATCGGTAATGACGAAGTCGCCGACACCGCCGATGGGCGAAGAGAAGCGGGTCTTGCAATCGTCGGGGCCGACGGGACCAGGCTCCCTGCTGGTGGTCCACTTGTCCATCGACGCGTCCACCAGCGAAAAGAAAAAGGCGCCTTGATCCCCGACGTCCACTCCCACGACGGCGGTGTTGCCGCTGACGTGCAGGCAGCCGACGGGTAGGCCACTTATGCTGCCCCCAGGACTCTCGCCCGACGGGCCGCTATGCACGTCGAATCCGATCCTCCCGGGCGGATTGTTCGACCCGGCGAAGAACTCCACGTAACCGACCACGGAGTCCTGGCTCGGGCTTTGGCCGGCCGACACGCTCGCGAACCAACCGGCAAGCCCCACACCGAGCGGCACGACGGCGAGCATCAGCCTCCTCATCGGGCACTCCTTTCGGCCGAGTCCGGTGCCCTACCTGCTGCGTGGCCTACACCCCGGGTGGGGCGGAGTCAAGGTCCGGGCGCGCGCCGCACGTCCACCGTTTGCCTTTCTGATCGCGGCGGCGAAGGCCCGCCCGGCACATACCAAGCGGCCCAACAGTTGTGCTGGCCGGCTGGCCGGCACTGGACCAGAAAGATCCGGCATTTTGCAGAAGATTTGTGAGTTGGCTGTCGCCCGGTAGTGAAGTCTGTTCTGCGTCGGGCACGCTTCGACCGAGCGGCTGATCGATACGAGGGGGCGTCGATGTCCGACAACCTGCAGATCACCGAGTCGGGCCACGTGGTTGCGACGCGTGCTGCGATGGCGGCGCTCGACGGCACACCCGGGTTGGTGGCCTGATCGCCTTCTACCAGCGAGCAGTGGTCGGCCGACCCCGCCGAGTATTGGATGTACGGGCGCGACGACCCTATGCACGACGCGAACGGCGACCCGCTGATCTTGGCCTACGAGGAAACCAAGATGGTGCCGGTGTTGCCGCCGCCGACCCTGAAGTCCGTACTAGAGTCCGACGGGGAGAGGGAGATCCGCTAGCAGCCGGCCTCGACGAGCACAAGGCCAATGGGCGTAGCGGCGCGCGTAAGCCGATCTGACGCCCCGGGCCCGACAAGCGATTGTTTGCCGTCCCGCAGGGCCCGCCGCGCTGGGAGGTTGCCAGCCACGAGGTCCCGCCGCCCGACCCGGCCCCGGCTAAACGGCCGCCGCCGGCTCGCCGTACTGCGCGACCAGGGCGTCAACTTCGACAAAGCGTGGCAGGACGCGGTCGCGTACGCGCTCAATCGGGTTGCATCCCCTTCCGACGCCTCGCCCGACTGGGCCGGTCTTCTCTCTACGATGCGGCCCGGGGCCGGTAGCTCAGCGGTCAGAGCAGCGGACTCATAATCCGTAGGTCGTAGGTTCGATCCCTACCCGGCCCATT
>JACCSF010000041.1 GCA_013813135.1 Thermoleophilaceae bacterium
GCCTTGTGCCGCTCGTCGTCGGCGTCGCCTTCCTGCCGCCGGGCGGCCTCGCGGCGACGCTCGGCTGTCTCGGCGTCGCCAAAGACATCGGAGGTGTCGGCCGCCTCGCGCTCACTGCGGGCGGCCCGCTCGTGCGTGGTGGCGGCGCGCGCGTGCGCCCGGCGCCTGACGTGCTCGTCGCCGGCCATCCAAGCAGCCTACCGACCGGCGATTCCGTGCGGGGATGCGCTGGGCACGCCCGTTGGTCGGCGCGGGATACTGGCGGGCGATGTCGCAGGAGAACGTGGAGCTGTTCCGCCGCGCAACCCAGGCGTTTCAAGGTGGTCTGGTCGGGCGCTTACGGGACTGAAACCGAGGCCCTCGAAGCCGTCGGGCTGCGCAAATAGCGCGGTCAAGCTGGCCAGCCCGACATCTTGTGGACCCATAGACGGGCGGATGCCCACCCAGCGGTCTTTCTGGCGAGCGGCCGCTCGCTGGTGCTTCCCCACCCTTCCGGGGGCATCCTGGTCTTCCGCGCGTGAGCGGGGATACTGGGCGGGCGATGTCGCTGATACAGGGATGCGCCGCGCCGACAGGGTGCGCTGCGCAGCAACCCGAGAGTGGAGGAGCAAGGGATGGCTGACAAAGCGATGGATGTGTACTTGAACGACCATCTGGCGGGCGCCATGTTCGGGAGCGATCTCGCCGAGCAGCTCCAGGAGGAGAACGAGGGCACCGTGCTGGCCGACGTCATGGCATGGCTCGCGCCACAGATCGAGGAGGATCGCGAGCTGCTCATCGACCTCATGGATCGGATGGGTACGTCCAAGAATCCGGTCAAGCAGGCCACGACATGGCTGGCCGAGAAGGCGAGCCGCCCCAAGTTCAGCGGCCTGACGTCGGGAGAGCCCGAGTTGGGCACCTTCATGGCGCTAGAGACCCTCACGCTCGGTGTTGAGGGAAAAGTGTCGCTCTGGAAGGTACTCAAGGAAGTCGCAGACGAGTACGGACCGCTCGGGTCCATGGATTTCGATGACCTCACCGAAAAGGCCGAGGCGCAACACAGCGCGCTCGAACGCGAGCGCATCGCAGCGGGCAAGCGTGCCCTGAGAGGTGAGGTCGCGAGCTAGACTTTCGAACGCGTCGGTCTGCTTGAGGCCGTTCGAAGCGACCATGTAGAGCAGCTCCCTGACCCATCGAGAACCGATTCGGCTCCGCGGTCCGGATCGGCCGGGCGTCGATCAGCATGCGCGAGATTGTGGCGCCGCCGTATCAGCAAAAGTGGGCGGCCGGCCGAGCAGTTCGGTGTAGGTCTGCTCGTAGAGGTCGGCGACGCGCTCTGCGGTGAACTTCGCCGCATAGCGTCGAGCGGCCTGGAGATCGGTCCGGACGTGACCCTGAAGCACGGACGCCAGCGCGCGCGCGAGCGCCTGCGGGTCCTCGGGAGCCACGGCGATCCCCCGTCCTCCGGATAGCACGTGCTCGAGCCCTTCGACGGCGCTTCCCACGACCGGCACGCCGAGCGCCATGGCCAGCACGGCCGTCTGTGACCAGGCGTCATGCCTTGAAGGCACGACACAAGCCGAGGCGCCCGCGATCCAGTCGGCCGGGCGCCGCCTCCAACCAGCGAACACCACGTCGCCCGCGATCCCGAGTCGACCGGCGCGGGCGCGCATTTCGGACTCCAGCGGACCGCTGCCGACCTAGAGCGGCGGGCGGTCGCGCAGGAGCGCAACCGCCTCGAGCAGCAGATCGGCGCCCTTCTCGTGGTGCAGTCGCCCCGCGTACACGAGCCGCCGCGCCGGGACGAGGGCCGGTTGCATGACCCCGATCGGACCGATCGCCGAGCGGCCCTCGCGAAGCAACGCCGGGTCGACGCCGAGCGCCAACAGCTGCTCGCGCGCGGTCGGCCCGTGCACGAACAGGAGGTCGAGCCGGTCCAGCGCGGAGCGAAGCTCGCCGACGGGCGGCCCGGCCGGCCACTGATAGGCGTTGTGCTCGCTGCCCACTACTGGGAGTGCGGCGGGCGCCGCACGAGCCGTCGCCCACCACGCACCGAACTGATGCGCGTGAACCAGGTCGGCGCCGCCGAGCCGAGCAGCGAGCCACGTGGAGAACCCCTCGTCGCACTCATATTGAAGACTGCGCGAAGCTCCGTACACCTCGAGCTCGACTCCGTGCGACCGAAACAGCTCGACTCCCGCCGCAGTCGCGGATCCCGCGAGAAACCGGGCGTCCCACCCTCGCCGCCCCAGCGCGATCCCCAGACGCAATGCGCTGAGCTGGCCGCCGCCCGGTTCGACGTTCCCGATGACCCGGACCGTACGCATCAGCCGCAGCGTAAGTGCGGCCCAGATAGCTCGCGCGGCGGTCGCCCTACCGGCGCCGGCGCGACCCGTCGTCTATCCGGCTCAGGAAAGGCATCACGAGTCGCCGCACCGAGCGCGGATCGTCGGCGAACGGCCAGTGCCCGCTGCGGCGAAGCACCCGCACGCGCGCGGACGGGAACGCCTCGCGCTGGCGGTTGGCCATCTGCACTCGCAGGAAGACGTCCTTCTGTCCCCAGACGACCAGGACCGGCAGGCGCGAACCGAACGTTCGCCGCAGGCGAGCGGCCTGAGCGGCCGTAAGGGTGGGGTCCAGCGCCGTCGCCGCCGCGCTTCGGAAGAAGCGCAGCACGGCGCACCGCGTCTCGCGGTCCAGATCGTCGTAGACGCGAGCGAGGAACGGGCGCGGCAGCGCGCGCTCGCCCGGCTGAGGGGCCAGGACGTCCTCGAACACCTTGCGGGTCAGCGAGAGCTGAAAAGCCTCGCCCACGCCCGGCGTGGCCCAGGTCACGTGGATCTGATGCGGCACGAAGCCGAGCAGCACCCCGCTGTCGATGAGAGCGATGCGTCCCGTCCGCCGTGGATGGGCAACCGCCCACCGGAGGGCGATCGGCCCCCCGATGTCGTGCAGCACCAGATGCGCCCGCCGAACGCCGAGCTTGCGCAGCGCGTTCCCGAACCACCTCGTGTAGCCCGGGAAGCCGGCGGGGAAGTCCCAGGCCGGGCGCGCACGACCGTAGCCCGGAAGATCGAACGCGATCGCGCGCTGCCCGCCGGCCCCGACCCGCGGCAGCAGGTCGACGAAGTCCTGCGAGGAGCCCAGGACGCCGTGCAGGAAGACCACGGCCTCCCCGCTGCCCTTCGGGCCGCTCTCGAGCACCTGGGTGTTGACCCCTGCGATGCTCACCCGTCGCTCACGGACCCCGCGCGTCCGGACCGGCTCGGAGCCGCCACGGGGAACATCGGCGGGATCGAACTGGGTGGCGTCGCGATCACAGTAGCCCGCGGGCGCGGTCTGAGCGCGGCCGCTCGGCGGCGACGTCGTGAGCACGATGACCGCCACGAGCGCCGCCAGCGCGAGTGCGAGCGAGTGGAGGGGCGGCCGCTTCGGCCTCAGCCGACCGGACCGCCTCTGCGGCTGGATGCCCTTCGGTGCGATTCGGCCTCGCGCCATAGCGGTCCTCGCAGCCTCAACCGGGGACAGGGACGGGAACGACCGAGCTCAGTTGAGCGCGCCGGCGGGCAACACGTAGCGAGCCGGCGCACGCGGCCCGGATCCGACCGGGTCGCTGAGCCGCGGGCTATGCAGACCCCGCTTGGCCGACATGTCGGCGGCCGCCTCGGGCTCGCCCGCATGGTCGAGGATCCAGGCCACCACCGCGGCCGAGTCGGCCCCCTCGGCAACGATCGCGGCCCGTTCGATGACCGTGCCGCCCGACGGATGGCGTCGCGACAGGCGGCTCAGCAGGGCTCGGATCTCGTCGTCGTCGCGCATAAGGGGCACTCTCGTGCTTCTGGGAGCATAGTCCTGTCACGGGAAAGGGTGCCGATTAGACTCGGGGGCTCCCGAGGAGAGGAGCCCGCGTGCCCATCGATCCTTCCAAGACCGCCGTCGTGCTGATCGAGTATCAGAACGACTTCACATCGGAGGGCGGCGCACTCCATGGTGCCGTCGAGCCCGTCATGGAGAGCACCGGCATGCTCGACAAGACGGCGCGCCTCGTGGCTGCGGCACGTCAGGCCGGGGCCACCATCGTGCACGCGCCGATCACCTTCGCCCCCGGCTTCGGCGAACTCGCCGACCACCCATACGGGATCCTCAAGGGTGTCGTCGACTCGACGGCTTTCGTGAAGGGCTCGTGGGGCGCGGAGATCATCGACGAGCTCGCGCCCCAGGAGGGCGACATCGTCGTCGAGGGCAAGCGCGGGCTCGACACCTTCGCGACCACCAACCTCGACTTCATCCTGCGCGCGCGCGGGATCACGACGATCGCGCTCAGCGGCTTCCTCACCAACTGCTGCGTTGAGTCGACGATGCGGACCGGCTACGAGAAGGGCTACCAGGTGGTGACGCTCTCGGACTGCGTCGCGGCGACCTCACCGGAGGAGCACGACAACGCGATCCGCTTCGACTACCCGATGTTCTCTCAGCCGATGAGCGCCGACGAGTTCACGGCCGCCGTGGCCGGCGAGCGCGAGACGGTCGACGCCTCGCGCGGGTCCTGACGTCGGCCGGCCGGTCCAGCCCCGGTTTGGGCTCCAGGGTATGTCGCAGGCGAACGTGGAGATCGTCCGAGCGTCGTGGGCGGCGTGGAGCCGCGGCGACATGGACGCGCTGTTCGACTTCTACGACCCGGCGGTGTAGTGGGACATGACCCACTCCTACGTCCCGGGAATGGGCGTCTTTCATGGCCATGAGGGGGTACGGGAGTTCTTCCGCGAGTGGCGCGCGTTCTTCGCGGAGTACTACGCCGAGCCCGAGAAGTTCATCGACGCCGGCGAGTGCGTGGTCGTGCGGATCAGGCAGGGAGGACGCGGACGGATCAGCACCGTTGGCGTCGAGATGTCCTCCCATTGGCAGGTGTACCGGCTTCGCGGCGGTCGAGCGGTGAGGGTCGAGATCTACCGCGACGAAGGCGACGCCCTGGTGGCCGTGGGGCTCATGGGGTAGGAGATGAACGTCGAGATAGTCCGGCGGGGGTTCGAGATGTTCAACGCGCGTGCCGTGGAGGAGCTGGTCGCCCTATGCGATCCGGAGTGCGAATGGCTTCCCTTCCGAGCCCAGCTCGAGGGCATCGTCTATCGCGGGCACGAGGGGATCAGGCAGTTCGTCCGGGACATGGACGAGGACTGGCAGGTGTTTCGCATCGACCCGATCGAGTTCCACGAGCACGATGACCGGGTCGGCGTGATCGGGCACGTCAACGCTCTCGGCAGAGCCAGGGCGTGGAGGTCGACACGGTCGCCGGCTTCGTCTTCGGGCTGCGTGCCGGGCGGATCGTGAGCGTCGTCAGTCACAGCGACCCCGCGGCCGCCCTGGTGCTCGGGGAGCCCTGAGCCCGAGCCGAGCGGGGACCTCGGAGCCTGCACCGGGATAGCATCGCCCGCGCTACGGGCCGGCCGGCGCACATCCTCGAGCAGGTCGCGGGAGGCCGTGGCCGCTGGATCGCCCTCGTCGGCGGTGTCGCGCTGCTGGTGCGGTTGCGCCTGCTCACGGCGGAGGGCGGGATCACGCCAGGTGACGGGCCGACCTACTTCACGATCGCCCACTCCCCGCTCGACGGGAACGGGCTGGCGGGCAACGACTACCGAACACCGGGCTACCCGATCGCGATCACCCCGGCCCTGCTGGCCGATCGGGTCCTCGGGCGCGGTGAGGCGGAGCTCGTCCTCGGCGCTCAGGACCTGTTGGGCGTCCTGCTCGCGGTGGGGATGCTGCTCGTCGGCGCCCGCTACTTCCGGCTCTGGGTCGGCGTGGCCGCCGGGATGCTGGCGGCGCTCTCGCCGGTGCTGCTGACGCTCGAGCGCCTCACCTACCCCGACCTGATGTACGGCTGCGGGCTGTTCGCGGGGGCCGTGCTGCTCGCCGAGGCCGCCGTGCGCGGCGGCGATCGGCGCCGGCTCGCCGCCAGCGGAATCGCCTTCGGCCTGACCGCGTACGTCAAACCGGCGGCCCAGGCGCTCATGATCGCGCCGCTGCTGGTGCTGCTGCTGTCCACGCGCAGCCTCCGGCGCGCCGCGATCGGCGGCGCCGTGGCCGCGGCGGTGATGCTCCTGACGATGAGCCCGTGGCTGATTCACAACGCCGCCAAGGGCACGGCCGGCATGAGCGAGCAGAGCGGCCTCACGCTCTTCTACCGTGCCTTCGACGACGACCGCTACCCCCGTTCCGACCGATGTCCGCTACGGCCCCCCGATGCGCAGGCTGCAACTTCGCCACGAGCCCGGGCCGCACGAGCGCCTCTGGTCGGGCGCGCTCCACTTCCTGCAGGCACGTGGGCTGTCCCAGGCAGATGCGTTCGACGTGCTGGGCGACGCCGCCTCAACCGCCGTGCGCCGGCACGCCGGCCCCTACACGCTGCGCAGCGTCGACGACGTGCGGCGCACCATGACCGACTTGGCCGACCCGTCCCCGGGTGAGTGGGAGGGCTTCGACTACTACGCCTACCTGCACAGCAAGCTCGACGCGGCGCGCGTCGGGGTCCCGCCGGCGTTCCTTGCCTGGGGGCTCGTGCAGCTGGGCGTCGGCCTCGGAATCGTGTGGCTCGTCGTGACGGTCGGCGGACCCACCGCCCTGGCGCTGCCCTTCGCGCGGGATCTTCGAACCCGGGCGGCCGGCTCCGCCCTGCTCGTGACGTGGCTGGTCGCCGCGGTGACCACCGCGCTGGGCCACGGCTCCCTGTGGCGCTACTCCGCCGGACTGGCGCCGCTCGCCTGGCTGGCGGGACTGGCCGGCGCATGAGTCGTGTGGAGCAGGGCGTACACTCACGCCCTTGGCGACGACCACGCTCTTACTCGCCACAGGCGAGGTGCTCGAGCTCAGAGGTGAGCTCGAGGAAGTGGCCAAGCGGCTGGAGAATGCCGCGCGCAGCAGCGCCGGGACTCTGGCCTGGTTCGAGCAGGCGCCAGACGGTGAGCGCTTCGGCATCAACCCCGGCCACGTGGTGACCATTCGCCGCGGCCTTGGGTAGACCGGATTCGCGAGTATGCTCGTAGCAGTGCCCACAGTCGGGTGTCGCGCTCCCTGCGCCCCCCAGTGGTCCGTTACCCGTGGGAGCCGCTAGGACGGTGCGCATGACCAATCACGCCGGCAGCTCCGACTTCACGCCGTCGACTCGCGGCGAAGCCGCTTGGAAGGAGACCCGCGAGGGGGTCGCCTCCCGCAACGCCGATGCCCGCAAGGCCGGCAAGGCCGAGCGCGAGACCTACGAGCGCGAGCGCGAGGCGATGCGCCACGCCGCGGCTGCCAAACGCCACGCGAAGCTGCTCAACCGCCGCACCCCCTAGCCCTGGTGGCGACGACCGGCACGGGCGGGCTCGCCGAGCGCACCGCCCGCCTGCGGCGCTTCGGGCGCTGCCACCGGACGGCGATCACGATCGTAGGGTCGCTCGTCACGGCCGGGGCGCTGGTGCTCGCGCTGGCCGGGCGGCGCGACGAGTTCGAGACCGCCCTCTCGGCTGCGCCGATCTGGGTTCTGGCCGCCGCCGCGCTCCTGCAGGTCGTCGCCCTGGTCTCCCGCAGCGAGGCCTGGCACCGCACTATCGAGGCGGCGGGCGGGACCGTCGACCGGCGCACGCTCTACCGCGCCTCCAGCATGCAGGTCGTCGGCGGGGTTCTCAACGGGCACCTCGGGGTGGCGGCACGCATCGCCGCTCTCCGGCGCTCGTCGCCGGACGTCTGCCCCCAGGTCCCCACCCTGATCGCCGCGGAGTTCCCGATCCTCACGATCGAGGCGATGCTGGCCGCCCTCACGTCGTTCACGCTCGTGGCTCCGCTCGGCCTGCCGTGGTGGCTGCCGATCGTCGCGTTCGCCGTGGTCGCCGCCCTCAGCACCGGGCTGCGGCATCTCGCCCTGCGCGAGGGCCGAAAGCTGTGGAGCGGCCTGGCGGTGCTGCGCTCCCTGGACGGCGGAAGCAGGGTGTTCGGCTTCGTGCTGATCGCCGTGTTCGCGCAGATCTTCCGCAACTGGATGCTGCTCCACGCCGTCGGGGTCAATGCCTCTTTCTTCGACGCGATCGCCGTGCTGATCGCGGTGGTGACGCTCGGCCAGCTGCCTGTCGGCCCGACCGTCGGGGCCGCTGCCGCGGTGCTGATCCTCGGCAGCGACGGGGTGGCGGCCGCGGCGGCAGCCGGGGTGCTGCTCACGGTGACCGGCACGCTCGGCGGGGCCTGCTTCGCGGCCTGGGCGGGCGCCGACCGCCTCTGGACCGGAAGGCGCGGCGGGCTCAGGCGCGGGGGTCGGCACCGTCCTGGGATCGAGCCTCCGCGGGCCGATCCAGCGCCGCAACCTCCTCCATCCGCTCCAGGCGCTCAGCGCCCGGCACAGAGCGCGACCTAGACGCGACGCGCGCCAGGTGGAAGCGCCGCACGCCGTCGGGGCCGGCGTTAGGCACCAGCGCATAGCGCTTGATCCGGGGCTCCGGCATGTCCATATGGTCGACCAGGCCAAGCCTCGCACCTATGGCCATCCGTCGAAAGATCCTCACCGCCGCCTCGACCGCAGGGCGGTGCCCGAAAATCGGTCAGCTACAGCGGCGCTCGTACCACTCCCAGGTCATTGCCAGGCCGCGTTCCAGGTCCCAGCGCGGCTCCCACCCAAGCTGTTCGCGGATGGCGGTCGAGTCCAGGTACTGGCGGTCGATCTCCCCGTGCGGGGTGCCCTGCCCGCGCACGTCGGGCTCGACGTCCCGACCGGACACCTCGATCAGCGTGCGCACCAGGTCGATCACGGGGATCGGCTTGCCCCAGCCCGCGTTCCAGGCCCGGCCGCTGAGCTCGGGCCGATCGAGCGAGGCCCCGATCGCCAGGTAGGCGTCCACGGCGTCCTCGACGTAGAGGTAGTCGCGCTCGGGCGTGCCGTCGGAGCGAATCACGGGCCGCTCGCCGCGCGCGAGCGCCTGGGCGCTGTCCGGGATGATGCGCGACCAGTTCAGGTCACCGGGGCCGTAGATGTTCGCCAGCCGCGTCACCGCCACCGGCAGGTCGTAGGTGATCGCGTACGAGCGGGCGATCAGGTCGGTGCAGGCCTTGGACACGTCGTAGGGGTAGCGCGGCTGCAGCGCGAAGTCCTCGCGGTAGGGCAGCTCGTCGTGGTCGCCGTAGGCCTTGTCCGACGACGCCACCACCACGCGCCGCACCGTTCCGAGGCTGCGGCAGGCCTCGAGCAGCGTGTACGTGCCGCGCACGTTCGCCTCCCAGGTGGCGAGCGGCGAGCGGTTGGCCGTGCCCACGATGGTCTGTGCCGCCAGGTGGAAGACCTCCTCCACGTCGTGCTCGTTCAGCACCCGCACCAGCGCGTCGAGATCGGTGAGGTCGGCCAGCGCGAGCGTGCAGCGCTCCTCCACGCCGTCGGTGCGGAAGCGGGCCTCGGGGTCGAAGTCCCGTCGCAGCGCCACGACCCTGCGCCCGTCGTCAAGCAGTCGCTGCGCGAGCCACGCGCCGACGAAGCCCTGAGCGCCTGTGACTAGCGTGCTCAGGGTGTCTCAGCCGCCGGCGACCGCGGGAAGGATGGTCACCTCGTCGCCGTCCTCGACCGAAGTGTCGAGCCCGTCGAGGAAGCGGATGTCCTCGCCTCCGACATACACGTTGACGAAGCGACGCAGGTCGCCGTCCTCGGCGATGCGGTCGCGTAGGCCGTCGAAGCGGTCGTAGAGCCCATCGAGCACCTCGCCGACGGTCGTGGCGCCGTCGACGGTGGTCTCGCCCTCGCCACCTGTGACGCTGCGGAGCTGCGTCGGGATCTTGACGGTCACTGCCATGCGGGCGGACAGTCTAAACAGCGGCAGCCGCGGGCAGGGCCGTGTCGAACGACTCGACGCTCGCGTCGATCTCGTGCGCCTCGAACGTGCCGCGTACCGCATCCAGCGTCTTCAGCCCTTCGCCGGTGATGACGGCGACCACACGCTCGTCCGGGTCGATGTCCCCGCGCGCTGCCAGCGTGGCCAGCGTCGCGGTGGTCACGCCACCCGCGGTCTCGGTGAAGATGCCCGTCGTCTCCGCCAGCAGGCGGATCCCGGCGCGGATCTCGTCGTCGTTCACGGCGTCGATCGTGCCGCCGCTGCGACGCGCCAGCTCGAGCGCGTACGGGCCGTCGGCCGGGTTGCCGATCGCCAGCGACTTCGCGATCGTGTCCGGCTTCACGGGCTTGCAGATGTCCCAGCCGGCGTCGAATGCCTGCGCGACCGGCGAGCAGCCCTCGGCCTGGGCGCCGTTCATCGTCGGTGTCTCGCCGGCCAGCAGGCCGACCTCGCGCCACCCGTCGAAGCCGCGGGCGATCTTGGTGAACAGCGAGCCGGACGCTACCGGCGCCACCACGCGGTCGGGCAGCTCGAAGCCGAGGCCCTCCGCGATCTCGTAGGCAAGCGTCTTCGACCCCTCCGCGTAGTAGGGCCGCACGTTCACGTTCACGAACGCCCAGTCGCGGTCGGCCGACAGCTCGGTGCAAAGGCGGTTGACGTCGTCGTAGTTGCCGCGCACGGTCACGAGCTTGGTGCCGTACACCCCCGTGGCGAGGATCTTCTGCTCCTCGAGGTCCGCCGGGATGAACACGTAGGACTCGAGCCCGGCCGCCGCCGCGTGAGCGGCCACGGCGTTCGCCAGGTTGCCCGTTGAGGCGCACGCGACCGTCTGGTAGCCGAGCTCCTGCGCCTTCGCGAGCGCCACCGACACCACGCGGTCCTTGAACGAGTGGGTCGGGTTGGCGGCGTCGTTCTTCACCCACACGTCGCGGAGCCCGATCGCCTCGGCCAGCCGCGGAGCGCGCACGAGCGGCGTGCAACCCGCCGGCAGGGCGTACTTCGGCGTCTGCTCGAACGGCAGAAAGTCGGAGTAGCGCCACAGGTTGTGCGGGCCGGCCTGGATGCGGCGCTTCGCCGACTCCGCATCCAGTGAGCCGTACTCGTAGCGCACCTCCAGCGGCCCGAAGCACTGCTCGCAGACGTAGCGCGCCCCCAGCTCGTACTCAGATCCACATTCCTTGCAAGCCAGTGCCTGGACAGGCATTGAACGCCCCTTCCAATGTAGAAAGCCTCCGTCGCTCTGTGACGGAGGCCCACATGAGGCGTCCGATCACATCTCAAAGGAATTGGCACCATCCCTCGAATCCGTGGATCCGAGGTGGTTGCCGGGGCTTCACAGGGCCATGTCCCTCCACCCCTCTCGATGCAACGGCTATGTGAGTGACAGAGGATAGCGCCTGGCGCAAGCAGCCTGCGCGGCCGGCTGCGCAGCGACCGCCTCCTCCGCAAGTAGAATCATCCATGTGACCCCGCTGGACGACCCGCTCAGACGCTATGCCGAGCCTTCCCAAGCCACGTCTCAGGCGTTCGGCCCGCGCACGGGCCGACGGTAGCGCGCTCCAGCAGGCCCCGGTAGAGCCCCGCGTCGAGGTCGTGGAGTACGGCGAGCTGCGCTGGATCAACATCGAGCGCCCCACGCCGGTCGACCGAGCCTGGCTCGAGGAGCACTTCGACTTCCACCCGCTCGACTACGAGGACGTCCAGTCGCGCAACCAGCGGCCGAAGATCGACGAGTACCCCGACTACCTGTTCATCGTCCTGCACTTTCCCGTGTTCGACAAGGCCGTCGGGCGCCTGAATGCGGCCGAGCTGGACATCTTCATCGGCCCCGACTTCCTGATCACGATGCCCAACGCTCCGCTCCCGCCGGTGGAGTATCTGTTCGAGCGCTGCCGCGCCTCCGATGAGGTGCGTGAGGCGATGCTCTCCAAGGGCTCGGGCTACCTGCTCTACAAGATCGTCGACGACGCCTTCGACTATTGCTTCCCGATGCTGCGCAAGATCGGCAACAAGCTCGAGCGGCTCGAGGAGGACATCTTCGAAGGACTCGCCGACGAGGTAGTGCGCGACCTCTCCAACTCCAAGCAGGAGATCATCAACTTCCGCAAGGTGATCCGCCCGCAGCGCGCCGTGCTGCGCGACCTCGAGCGCACCAAGCAGCGCTACCTGGCCGAGGATCTCGAGGTCTACTTCGACGACATCGTCGACGCCTCCGAGCGCATCTGGGACATGCTCGAGAACTTCAAGGAGGTCGTGGAGGCGCTCGAGGACACAAACGAGTCGGTGCTCTCCCATCGCGTCAACGAGGTGCTGCGCGTGCTGACCGCCTTCAGCGTGGTGATCCTGCCGCTGACGCTGTTCGCGAGCATCTTCGGCATGAACGTGGACTTCCCGTTCGAGGGCACGGTCGACGCGTTCTGGGGAATCCTCGGCGGCATGCTGGTGGTGCTTCTGGGGATGGTGGGCTATTTCCGCAGTCGGGGCTGGCTCTGAGCCGATGGATGTCGTGATCGCAGGCGGGCACGGGAATGTGGCGCGCCGGCTGGCGCGCCTGCTCGTGGGACGCGGCGATCGAGTCCGTGGGCTGATCCGCAAGCCCGAGCACGCCGAGGACCTGCGCGCCGACGGGAGCGAACCGGTGCTGTGCGACCTGGAGGCGGTCGGCCCCGCCGAGGTCGCGGCTGCGATCGAGGGCGCCGACGCCGTCGTCTTCGCGGCCGGAGCCGGGCCCGGAAGCGGTGCCGAGGGCAAGCTGACGATCGACCGCGACGGGGCCGTCAAGCTGCTCGAGGCGGCGCAGAGCGCCGGCGTGCCGCGCTACGTGATGATCAGCTCGGTCGGGGCCGAGAACCCGCCCGACGGCGACGACGTGTTCAGCGTGTACCTGCGCGCCAAGGCAGGGGCCGACGCCGCGCTCTCCGCGAGCGACCGCGAGTGGACGATTGTGCGGCCCGGCATGCTCACCGACGACCCCGGTACGGGCCGCGCGCGCATCCAGACCGAGCCGATCCGCGACCAGGTGGCGCGCGACGACGTCGCGGCCGCGCTCGCCGCCATGCTTCACGAGCCGCGCACGGCCGGGCTGACCGTCTACGTGGTCGGCGGCGAAGAGCCGATCGACCAAGCGCTCGCCGAACTCCTCTAGTGCGCGTCGACCTCATGATCGAGGGCCAGGAGGACGTGACCTGGGATGACTGGCGCGCGCTCGCGGCCGCCTGCGAGCAGCACCGGATCGCGACGCTGTTTCGATCCGACCACTATCTCTCGGTCGACGGCAAGCAGGAGCGCGGGTCCTTGGACGCGTGGGCCACGATCGCCGCCCTCGCCGCCGTCACGAGCACGCTCCGGTTCGGGACGCTGGTCTCGCCGGCCACGTTCCGGCACCCGTCTGAGCTCGCCAAGGTCGTGACGACGGCCGACCACGTATCGGGCGGCCGTGTGGAGCTGGGCCTCGGCACCGGCTGGCTGGAGGCCGAGCACGCGGCCTACGGCTTCCCCTTCCCCCCGCTCGGTGAGCGGATGGAGATGCTGGAGGAGCAGCTCCAGCTCGTGAGGCACGAGTGGGCCGACGGGCCCGTCTCCTTCGAGGGCCGCCACTACCGCACTCACGAGCTCGACGCGCTGCCCAAGCCGACCCGGCGCCCGAACCTGATCGTCGGCGGACGGGGCGGCCCGCGCTCGATCCGCCTCGCGTCCGCCAGCGCCGACGAGTACAACACCGTCAACAAGACCGCCGCGGAGTGCGCGGCCGTGCGCGAGCAGCTCGAGGCCGCCTGCGAGAAGGCCGGCCGCGACCCGATCCCGCTGTCGCTGATGACCGGCTGGCTCGCCGGTGAGGACCGCACGGAGCTGCTCGACCGCGCCGGGCGGCTCGCCGAGTTACGCGGCAATCCCGCGCCGCCCGAGCGGATCCTGGACGAGCTGCCCGAGAGCTTCATCGCCGGCACGCTCGACGAAGGCGTCGAGCGCCTGCGCGAGCTGGCCGCGGCCGGCGTCGAGCGCGTGATGCTGCAGCACCTGCTCCACCGCGACCTGGACGCGGTCGAGCAGATCGGGCGGGTCGCGCGCGGGCTTGTCGGCTGAGCTGAGCGCTTTGCGATGCGCGTGACGTAGGCTCCCCGGCCGTGATCGACGACTCGATCTTCAAGGCCTACGACGTCCGGGGCATCTACCGGGACCAGATGGACGAGCAGCTCGCCTACCGGATCGGGCGCGCATTCCCGCGCGTGCTCGCCGACCTACAAGGCGGGTCACCGTCGGAGCAGCGCGTCGCCCTCGGCCGGGACATGCGCCTCTCGGCCCCTTCGATGGCGGAGGCGTACGCCCGCGGCATCGCCGACGAGGGCGCGGACGTGCTCGACGTGGGGATGGTCGGCACGGAGATGCTCTACTGGACGGTCGGGTCGCGCGAGCTCGACGGCGGCCTGATGTGCACCGCCTCGCACAACCCGAAGGCCTATACCGGCGCCAAGCTCGTCAAGCGCGGCGCCCTCGCGCTGTCGGGGGACTCCGGGATCGGAGAGCTGCGCGACATGGTCATGGCCGGAGAGCCCGGCGAGCCGGCCGCCCAGCCGGGACGCATCGAGCACGAGGACGTGAGCGAGGCATTCCGCGAAGCCGCCCTCGGCTACATCGACCCCGCGCGGGTGGGCTCGCTGCGCGTGGTGCTGGACGGCGGCAACGGGATGGCAGGCCCGATGGTGGGCCCGCTGCTGGACTCCTTCCCGCTCGAGCGGATCGAGACCTACTGGGAGCCGGACGGGGAGTTGCCCGACCACGAGCCCAATCCGCTGCTGGAGGAGAACCGCCGGTTCATAGTGAAACGGGTGCGCGAGGAAAACGCTGATTTGGGCATCGCCTGGGACGGCGACGCCGATCGCTGCTTCTTCATCGACGACGCCGGCGAGTTCGTCGCCGGCGATTTCCTCACTGCGCTGCTCGCCGAGGCGTTGCTGCGCAAGGAGCCGGGCGCGACCGTGCTCTATGACGTGCGCGCCTCCCGCGCTGTGCGCGACGTCGTCGAGCGCTCGGGCGGGACCGCCGAGGTCAACCGCGTCGGCCACGCCTTCTTCAAGACGCGCATGCGGGACACCGGCGCGGCCTTCGGAGGCGAGGTGTCCGGCCACTACTACTTCCGCGACTTCTACTGCGCCGACTCGGGCTCGATTCCCGCGCTGCTGATCCTGGAGCTGCTGTCGGTCGAGGGCAAGCGGATGACCGAGCTGCTCGAGCCGCTGCGGTCGCGCTACTTCATCTCCGGAGAGATCAACTCGGAGGTCTCCGACCAGGACGCGAAGATGGAGGAGATAGCCGAGCGCTACTCCGACGGCGAGCAGAGCCACCTCGACGGGATCTCGGTCGACTACGACGACTGGCATTTCAACGTGAGGCCCTCCAACACCGAGCCGCTGCTGCGGCTCAACCTGGAGTCGCTCGCGTCGCGCGAGCACATGGAGGAGAAGCGCGACGAGGTGCTGGGCCTGATCCGCTCCTGACGATCGCGGCTGCCGCGCCGAGCCATAGCCCGGCCGCGCCGCCCAGCATCGCCCAGCCGAGCGGCCCGAGCTCGCGCTGGGCGCCACGGGACCGGCGCCCGATCGTGCCGAGGCCGGGCTCGATCCTCATCGAGCGCTTGATCGCCTTGGCGTAGGCCGTGGCCAGCGACACCGCCTCCGCGCTCTCGGGCGCCTCGACTCCGATCGCGAAATCGAGCCGGGAGGTCAGCTGGACCTTGGAGTGCTCGCGCAGCCAGCCTGCGGATCGGCCGCGGCGGCCGGCGAGCGCCACGGCCCGCTGGAGCACCGGGCCGCTGCGGGCGAGCTCGAGGCCCTGCCGGCCGCCGTAGGCCGGCGAGACG
>JACCSF010000009.1 GCA_013813135.1 Thermoleophilaceae bacterium
GCTCACGCCGCTCGAGGTGCGGGCGGCCAGCCAGTGGTGGACCTACCGCTCGACGCGCGCGCGGCGCGAGCTCGGCTGGAGCGCGCGCCCCCACGAGGAGACGCTCGAGGCCACGGTCGCATGGCACCTCGAGCGCGAGCAGGACCGGATCGCGCGCACCCGTCGCTCGCAGCCGATCCAGTTTCGCCTGGCGGGGGCGGCGATCGGGGCCACCGAGACCGCGGTCGGCCTGCTGCGACGGGCGGCCGCCGCGCGCCCCTAGAGTTCGGTGGGTGACCACCCTCTACCGCTGCAAGGCCCCGACGGATCTGGTCTGCCGCTGCGGCAAGGTCGCGCGCCGGCTGCGCAGCGCGGGCATCGAGTTCGAGGAGGTCCGTGTGCAGTTCCGCAAGCGCGACCGTCCCGAGATCGACGAGTTGACGGGGCAGCGCTGGGTACCGGTCCTTGTGCACCGCAACGAGGTCATCCACGACTCGCACCGCATCCTCGAGTACATCGACTGGATCGACGACCGCACGGAGGCGGCGTGAAGCGCCTCCCGCGCGCCGTCGGCGGCGCCCGCCGCGCGTGGCCGCTGGTGCTGATGGCCTGGGAGCGCTGGCAGAAGCTGCCGCCGCACGAGAAGGAGCGCTACAAGCGCCAGGCGCGCGACTACGCCCAGCGCGGTCGCAAGGCGCTGGAGCAGCGCCGCCGCAAGCGTTAGGCGCGCCAGGCCCTGCGCCGGCGGTGCTCCGGCAAGCCAATCTTCACAGGGGTCCGGGGCGTGAGCCCCGGCTGCCATCTCTTAGCCGAGCTTCAGCTCGGCCCCCTACGTTCCGGGCCAATGCTGCCTCCCATACAGAGCTACTTCGTCCGGGTCCGCGGCGATCGCGTCGTGGTCGAGAACCTCGGGAACCACGAATGGGTCGAGCTGGGTGACCTGGCCGAGGTCGGTCCCCAGATCGAGCGCTGGAACTACGCGGCTAGTCCAGCCGGTTCTCGAGCCCGATCGGCCGCTGCACCGGCTCGGGCTGAGGCTCGTCCTCGATCGACTCCTCGGGCTGCTCCACTCCGAGCAGCTCGGCGAGCTCGCCCGACTCGAACATCTCCATGATGATGTCCGAGCCGCCGACCAGCTCCTTGTTCACGAACAGCTGGGGAATCGTAGGCCAGCCGGACACGCCGGACAGCTCCTCGCGGATGCGCGGGTCGGGCAGTATGTCGAGCGCCGCGTACTGGACGCCGAGGGCGTTGAGGGCGCCGGACGCCCGCGCCGAGAAGCCGCACGATGGCTGGTTGGGCGTCCCCTTCATGAAGAGCATCACACGGTTCTCGTCGATCGCCTGCTGGATGAAGTCGTGAATCTCGTCGTTGGTCATGGTGTCGCTCCGGGGGTCGAGGTCTTGATGGAGAGCGCGTGGATGGCGCCGCCGATCTCCGCGCCGAACACGTCGTAGACCAGCTTGTGCTGCTGGATCCTGGACAGGCCCTCGAACCTGTCCGACACGACTTCGGCCCGGAAATGGTCGCCGCCGCCGGTGAGGTCGTCCACCGTCACCTCCGCGCCGGGCAGCGCCGTTCTGATGCGCTCCTGAAGTTCTGCCGATGTTGGCATCGCTGAAACTCAGGGTACAGACGCATTCGCCGATACAATCGGGCAGATGGTTCAGCTCACCGACATTGCAGCCGACAAGGTCCGCGCTTTCATGCAGGGTCAGACCGCGCAGGTGGAGGTGGGCCTGCGCGTCGGGGTCCGCGGCGGCGGTTGCTCGGGCTTCCAGTACGCGCTGGCGCTCGACGAGAAGCGCGTGGACGACCACGTCTTCGACAATTCCGGGATCAGCGTGCTCGTGGACCCGGCAAGCCTTCAGTACGTGGACGGCTCGACGGTCGACTACACCGAGAACTTCATGGGCTCGGGGTTCGAGGTGTCGAACCCCAACACGGTTGCCTCCTGCGGTTGCGGCTCGTCGTTCCGCGTGGCGGACGAAGAGCCGTCCTGCGGCACTACGGTCTAGACGGATCCGCGCGCGCTCGGCCGAGCCGAGCGCTTGCGGCCGAGCCGCACCGGCAGCGTCTTCAGCTGGTTGACGAAGGGCGACTCGGCGTACTGCGGCGTGCCCGCCAGCTCGATCCCCGGGTGGCGCGCCAGCGTCTCCTCGATCAGGATGCGGAGCTCCAGCCGCGCCAGCGCGGTACCGAGGCAGAAGTGCCGGCCGCCCGCGCCGAAGGCCTGGTGCTCGGGGTTGCGGGTGACGTCGAAGCGGTCGGGGTCCTCGTAGCGGGTCTCGTCGCGATTGGACGAGACGTACCAGAGGACGACCTTGTCGCCCTCGCGGATGGTCTGACCGTTGAGCTCCACGTCGCGGGTGGCCGTCCGGCGGAAATGGGCGAAGGCGGGGAACATCCGCAGCGACTCCTCGACCGCGGCCGGGATCAGCCCCGGGTCGTCGATCAGGAGCTGCTTCTGGTCGGGGTTCTCCATCAGCGCGCGCATCCCGCTGCTGTAGGTGGCCTTGGTGCTGTCGTTGCCGGCGGCGACCAGCAGGAAGAACCCCATCACGATCTCGTGCTCCTGGAGCCCCTCGCCGTCGACCTCGGCGTTCACCAGCACGCTGGTCAGGTCGTCGGTGGGACGCTCGCGGCGCTCCGCCATCAGCCGCCCGCAGCGCTCGAAGATCTCCGGCACGTCGCGCTCCATCACCGACTGGACGCCCTCTGGGTTGAGGTCCGGGTCGCCGGCGCCGAGCGTGGTGTTCATCAGCCGCGCCCAGATCTCGTCGTCCTCGGGCGGGATGCCCATGAAGCTGCCGATCACGCGCGACACGACCGGCTGCGCCACGTCGGTCACGAGGTCGCACGTCGCGCGTCCCTCGAGCCGGTCGAGCACTCCGATCGCGATCTCGCGAACGGCCGGCTCGTGCTCCGCGATGCGCGTGGGTGTAAACCCGCGCTGGAAGAGCGCCTTGAGCCGGTCGTGCTTCGGCGGGTCCATGCCGATGAACATGGCCTGCGTCAGCTCCAGCGGCAGGATCGCGTTGGTCAGGGCGGTGATGCCGCCGATCTCGGAGGAGTAGGTCTCCCAGTCGCGGCTGACCTCATGCACGTCGTCAGCCTTGGTGACCGACCAGAAGCCGTCCTCGTCGGGGTACTCGGTGATCCGCGAAGTCCAGTGAACTGGGCACTTCGCCCGCATCTCCTTGAACAGCTCGTGCGGCGGCCCGTCGAGCCACCGCTCGCGCTCGGTGACCAGCACCTCCTCGATCGGTGTCTGGTCGATCGACACAGGGCGAGCCTATCGCAGCGCAGGACAGCGCCGGTTGGGGCATGCTGCCCGCGTGCCCAAGCCGAACCTGATCCTCCTGGTCACCGATCAGCAGCGTGCGCCCCAGCACTGGCCGCGCGACCGGGCCTGGCTCGACGAATTGATGCCTCACGACGCGGAGCTGCGCCGGACCGGTGTCAGCTTCACGCGCGCGTTCACGGCCACGGCGATGTGCTCGCCGAGCCGCGCGAGCTTCCTGACGGGCACCTATCCGTCGCGCCATGGGGTGACGCTCACCCTCACCGAGGGCGATCTGTATCCCGACCGCGGCAACGTCCCGGATGTGCTGCGCACGGTGGCGCGCCTGGCGAAGAGCGGCGAGGTCCCGCGCCGCCGTCTCGCGCGTGCGTTCCTGCGCGGGCTGCTGCGGCTCGGGCCGAAGAGCGGCAACGAGCCGGAGCTGCCGCCGGGCATCGACACGCTCGCGACGCTGCTGCGCGAGCGCGGCTATCACGTCGCGCTGAAGGGCAAATGGCACCTGTCGAAACCGGTCAACGGGAGCGAATGGAGCGCCGCGGACCCGGAGCGGATCGAGCGCGACTACGGCTTTGCCGACTGGGAGCCGCCGGACGCCGGCGGGGACGCGAAGGCGGAGACGTTCGGCGGCGGCAACGCGGGCGTGACGCACGAGGGCTGGGACGAGGACTACACCCGGCAGATGGAGGAGTGGCTCGGCCGCGCGCAACTGCCGGAGCCTTTCTGCCTGGTCTTCTCGCTCGTGAACCCGCACGACGTCCTGGGCTATCCGTCGTCGTTCGAACAGGGGGGCTACACGGCAGAGCAGTTCAGCCGCTTCGACGTGCCACTGCCGCCCACCGTCGACGAGGACCTGCGTGACAAGCCGACCGTGCACTCGCTGATGAAGCTCGGCCAGACCGCGTACATCGGGGCGCTGCCCGACGACCGGGCGCGGCGCGACTACGTCAACTTCTGCGCGTACCTGCACCGCGTGGTGGACGAGAAGATCGGTCGTCTGCTGGCGGCCCTCGGCGACCCGAACGATCCAAACTCGCTGCGCTCGCGGACGGTGATCGCGCGTACGTCCGATCACGGCGAGCTGGGCCTGTCACACGGCGGGCTGCGCCAGAAGATGTTCAACGGCTACGAGGAGTCGATCCGCGTGGCGCTCGTCATCTCCAATCCCGTCCTATTCCCGGAGCCGCGCGAGAGCGGCGCCCTGGTCTCGCTCGTCGACCTGGTGCCGACGCTGCTCGGGCTGGCGGGAGACCCGGCCGACCCGCAGCGATTCGACGGCCTCGATCTGGGCCCGATCCTGACCGGGACGGGCGACTCCGTCCGCGATGCGGTCCTGTTCACCTACGACGACCATCAGGCCGGCACCGCGTTCCAGGACGTTTCGGGGCAGCCGAACCGGATCCGCTGCGTCCGCGACGAGAGCTGGAAGTACGCGGTGTACCTCGATCCCTCCGGCGATACCGCACCCGATTACAAGCTATATGACCTCGAGAGCGACCCGGCCGAGGCGGTCAACCTCGTGGACAAGCACACGGGTCGCGGCCGCGACGAACAGGCCGAGCGCGAGCGCCGGCGGCTGCACGAGCGGCTGGAGCGGGCGTGCGCGGCCAGCGGCACGGTCACGCCGCCGCTGCCGCCGGCGTCGAGCTAGTAGGTCGCGAAGCCCCTGACGGACACGACGCCGTTCTGCCCGTCCAGCGTGTTGTGGTCGTGGGCCTGCAGCGCGCCGCTCGAGATGCCCCGGTAGGCGCCCGTGCCGCCGGTGATGCGGGCGGTGCCGCGGAAGTCGATCTCGTCGCCTTCGATCGTGAACGGCATGTCGATGGTGCCGGAGACCGAGCCGCCGGCGAAGAGCATCCCGAACGTGCCTGTGGCGCGTCCGTCCTTCAGCACGACCACGATCGTGACCGACCCGCGGCCGAACGGAGTTCCGCTGACCGTGCCGTGATCCTCGATCGTGACCGGGAGCGACCGAGAGGTCGTGTCGCAGGCGGCGCGTGCGGTAGCGCCAGCCCGGGGGCGGGTCGAGCCGGCGGCCGAGCGAACGAAGCTTGCCGATCGACAGGCTCGGGTCGCGAATCTGCGCGTAGCTCTCCATGACGTAGATGTCGCCGCCGGGGGCGACCAGCTCGTACACGCGGCGTCCCCTGTGCCAGCGCCAGGTGTTGTCGCGCTGGACGATGCGGTCGGTGTACGGGGTCTGGGCGAGGGCGGCGGCCGTGCGAATCGGAATCGTCGCGACCCTGCGCAGGCGCTCGCCGTGGAAGGAGCGCACGCGGCCCGGCGAGGCGGTCACCGAGTCCGTCAGGAAGTGCCGCGGGCCGTTCAGGACGACCGCGGTGTCGCCGAGCTCCTGCGTCAGCTCGGCCGTGTCGAAGGCCGTCCACCACCCCGCCGGGCAGCGGTTGAGCCCGATCGTGTTCAGACCGTCGCGGTCGCGTCCGGCGGCGCTCCCTTGAGCTCGATGATCTCGCAGTAGCGGGCGTCGTGGAGCCCGGCGAGCGAGGCGGCCGACGCCGGCGCGGCCGAGATCGACACGACGGCGACGGCGGCCAGCAGCGTGGCGATCCTCATGGCTTGACGTAGCACGAGCGGCCCTTGCAGCGATCGAGCTTGGCGAGCCGCGCGGCCAGCGTCACCTTCACCCGAGCGTAGGAGGGATCCCCCGCGACGTTGCTCAGCTGGTGCGGATCCTTGCGGCGGTCGTAGAGCTCCTGCTCGCCCGTCTCTGTGTAGACGACGTAGGTGTAGCGGTCGGTCCGCACCCCCTTGTAGGGCCTGTCCCAGGCGTTCACCGGGATGTTCCCCCTGAACAGGGGCTCGAGAGCCTCGATCTCGAGGGTGCGCTGCGGGCGCTTGCGCGGGTCGCGGATCGTCGGCAGCAGCGAGACGCCGTCCATGGTGCGTCCGGCCCTGGCGTTGGCCACGTCGACCAGCGTCGGCGCGAAGTCGATGTTGGCGACCTGCCCGTGGACGGTCCTGCCGGCCGGCACACCTGGACCGCGCACGATCAGCGGGATCCGCAGCGACTCCGCATAGGGCAAGAACTTGTCGCCCGTGACCCGGTGCTGGCCCTGCAGCCAGCCGTTGTCGGAGACGAAGACGATCAGCGTGTTCTTCAGCTGGCCGGTGGCGCGCAGCGTCCTGACGAGCTTCTTCACGTGGTCGTCCACGGCAAGCAGCGAGCCGATCCGCCCCTCGTAGTCCAGCTGGAGCTGCTCGATCTGCTCATCCGTCATCAAGGGCGCGGCGTTGCGCATGTTGGACGGCTTGTCAGCGAAGTCCGCCTCGTTGAAGCTGGGCGGCCGCGGCAGCCTGTAGCGCGCGCTCTTGGCCGCGTAGCGCGGCGCCGGGCGCGGGTCGCGGCCGGGGCGGTTCATCAGCGCAGTGGCCACGTTCTCACGGTGCGGCGCGGCGGGCGCCCACCAGATGAAGAACGGCTTCCGGGACTTGCCCTCGGCTCGGACGAGGTCCTCGGTCATCCTGCCGGTCACGTCCGGCGAGTAATCCTCGGGGTTGTGGGTGCCCCAGTAGGTGTAGGGCCCCGGCCCGAAGAACTGGGCCAGGCGGTCGAGCACCCCGGTGACGCCGGCGTCGTTGCGGACCACCTCGATCTTCGCGAACTCGACCAGCTTGCGTGCGAAGTCGGCGTCGCCCCAGCTCTTCAGCGTGCCGTTCTGGTTCATCACGAAGTTGTAGTAGTCGTAGGCGGAGACATCGAGCAGCCCGCGCCAGATGTCGAAGCCGGCCGGCACCTCGCCGTGGGCGTCGCGCGCGCCGTAGCCGTTGAGCCACTTGCCGACCAGCGCCGTGCGGTAGCCGACCTTCTGCAGCCAGGCCGGAAGGGTGTTCGCGCGGTGCTTCATGCCGTACCAGCCGAAGGACCAGAAGTTGCCGCCCACGCCGTGGTTGTGCGCGTACTGACCGGTGATGAACGTGGCCCGCGAGGGGCAGCAGAGCGGGAACGAGTCCACTGCGTCGGCGAACGTGGTCCCCTGCGCGGCGAGCAGGCGCTTCACGTTCGGCATGTGCGCCAGGTCGGCCTGGGCCTGGTCGTCGGTCATGACGACGAGGATGTTCGGGCGCCCGTCGTTCGCCGCCGCGGCGGGGCGCGCCTGATGCGACGCCGCATGGCCCCTGATTCGCAGCAGACCGCCGCCCCTCCGGGCCGCCAGAGCAGGGTCCGCCAGACTCGCCAGGAGAGCCGGCAGCTCATCGTCACCGCGGCGGTGGAGCTGGTCCGCCGGGCGGGCTACGCGGAGCTGAGCGTCGACGCGGTCATGCGCGAAGCGGGCCTCGGGCGCACGATCTTCTACCGCCACTTCGACGACCTGGCGGACCTGCTCATGCGCACCAGCCGCGAGGCGGTCGAGGAGCTCTTCGACGCCCAGCGCAGCTTCGGGCAGGCGCGGCCGGACGCGGACCCGGTTGCCCTGCGCCGGCCGCTGCGGGCGGCGGTCGAGGTCTACCAGCGTCATGGTCCGCTCCTCCGTTGCGTGGCCGAGGCCGCCGCCGGCGACGAGCAGATCGCGGCCGGCTATACGGAGATGCGCCGGCGCTTCGACGACTTCGCCGAGCAATCGCGGCGCGGCGTCTCCGACCTTGGTCATCACCCGCCCGCCAACCTGGCCGAGACGGCGCGGGCGTTGAACCTGATGAACGAGAGCTACCTGCAGGACACGTTCGGCCGTGAGCCGCGCGTGTCGCCCGAGACCGCGGTGCAGACTCTGATGGAGATCTGGGACGCGGTCATCCGCCGCTGACGAAAGGAGCTGGTCGATGGACGCCTTCCGCACCCCCGACGAGCGCTTCGAGGACCTGCCGGGCTATCCCTACGAGGCCCACTACGCCGAGGTGGACGGCCTGCGCCTGCACCACCTCGACGAGGGAAGCGGACCGACCGCCCTCTGCTTCCACGCGAGCCGAGCTGGAGCTACCTCTACCGGCACATGCTCGACCGCCTCGTGGAGACGGGACACCGGGTAGTCTGCCCCGACCTCGTGGGCTTCGGCCGGTCCGACAAGCCTACCGACCAGGCTTGGTACACCTACGAGCGCCACGTGGACGTGGTCAGTCGCCATCTCGAGCAGATCGACCTCGACGAGGTGACCGTGATCGTGCAGGACTGGGGCGGTCCGATCGGGCTGCGCTGGGCGGTGCAGCACGCGGACCAGGTGGCGCGGCTGGTGGTGCTCAACACCGGCCTCTTCACCGGCAGGGTCAGCAAGGGCTTCATGGCGTGGCGCGAGTTCGCCGAGCGCACGCCGGACCTGCCGATCGGGATGATCCTGCAGGGGGCGACCACGACCGACCTCGCCCCCGAGATCGTCGCCGCCTACGAGGCGCCCTTCCCCACGGCGGAGAGCAAGGCGGGCGCGCAGCGCTTCCCGCTGCTCGTGCCGCTGACGCCGGAGGATCCAGGGGTGCCCGAGATGCAGGCCACGCGGGACGCCCTGAGCCGCTGGGACAAGCCGGCGCTGGTGGCCTTCTCCGACACCGATCCGGTGTTCCCGTTCCCCAGGGCGGGCGAGCAGTTCACCGAGCTGATCCCGACCGCCGGGGAGCAGGTGCGCATCGAGGGCGCCGCGCACTTCCTGCAGGAGGACCGCGGCGTCGAGATCGCGGAGGCGATGCTGGCCGCGTTCGGCGCGCCGGCACCCTGATTGCACTCCTACCCCGGTGCGTTGTCCAGCGAGCTCCAGAGGTAGAGGCAGGCCAGCGTGCGGTAGGGGCGCCAGGGCTTGGCGATCTTCTCCATGCGCTTCGGGTCGGGCAGCTTGCGCAGCCCGTACTCCACCTGGATGGCGCGGCGGATGCCCTGGTCGCCGACCGGCAGGATGTCAGGACGCCCCAGGTGGAACATCAGGAACATGTCCGCGGTCCACTGGCCCAGTCCCTTGATTGCCGTGAGCTGCTCCGCCACCTCCTCGTCGGGCCGGTCGGGCAGCCGCTCCAGCTCGAGCGTGCCCTCCTCGACGTGCTGCGCGAGGTCGCGCAGGTAGGCGATCTTGGGGCCCGACAGGCCCGCCGCGCGGATCGCATCCGGGTCGGCCTTCAGCAGCTGCCTCGGGGTCGGCGCGTGTCCGCCGAAGAGCTCCAGCATGCGCCCGTAGATCGTCGCCGCGGCCTTGGTCGAGAGCTGCTGGCCGACGATCGCGCGCAGCAGCGCCCCGTAGGCGTCGCCCGGCCGCTCGCGAATGAGGTCGCGCCGCACGACGGCGCCGTGCTCCCCGATCAGGCGGGCCATCACCGGGTCGCCCCCGCGCAGCGTCGCGACCGCCCTGGGGCTCGCTTTGACAGGCGTCGTGCGCGATCCGGCGGAGGGTCGGGGCATGGTGGGGCAGCCTACGCGAGCGCCTCGCGAGCGAACTCCCGCAGCGCGGCGTCCGCCGCCGTCATCACGGTCGATCGCGGCCGAGCGTAGAGCGGCTCGCCCAGCTCGCGCTCGACCAGCGGGCGCAGCATCAGCGGCCGACGATCAGCAGCTGTTCAGGCGGCGGCGCGCTCGTGGAACGGCAGCTCGAGCCGGCCCAGCTCGGTGGAGGGCGGGTCGCCGAACAGCCATTCGCGGGCGATCCGGTGCCAGTTGGCCGTCGCGCCGAGCTGGCCCAGCACTCCGAGTGTGAGCGCCTCCATGCGCCGGGCCAGCATGGCCTGGGGCGGCATCGTCTCGCGGCGCATCAGCTGCCAGTGGCGCGAACGGGGGTCGCCGAAGTCGATCAGCACCTGGGCGACCAGCTCACGGTCGACCGTCACCTCGCGGTCCTCGATGTACCACCGCGTGACGTCGTGGAAGTGCTCGGACACCGCCTCGGCGCTCACCTGCTCGTCGGCCGGGTCGTAGAACCCCATGGATCCGAGCTGCCGGTGCAGTGCCTCCACGTCGCCGTCCATGCCGAAGCGGACCGCGGCGATCTCGGCCTGCAGGTCGGCGCGGGCCACTCGCTTTGTCATGCCGAAGTCGATGAACGCCACCCGCCCGTCATCCATGAGGCGGTAGTTGCCGGGGTGCGGGTCGCCCGAGAAGTGCCCGTTTCGGTAGAGCGAGCCGAAGAAGAAGCGGAACACGATCTCCCCGAAGCGATCCCGAGTGGCGCGGTCCATCTGCTTGACCTCCTCGAAACCCTTCGCCTCGACCCACTCGGACACGAGCACGTGCTCGGTGCACAGCTCCGTCACGACCGGCGGCACGTAGATGAACGGGTGCCCGCGCCAGGAGCGCGCGAAGGCGCGGTGCTGCTGCGCCTCGTGCTCGTAGTCGAGCTCGTCGGTCAGGCGCTCGCGGATCTCGCGGGTCATCGCCTTGGCGTCCATCCCCGGCGCCATGCGCTTGGCCACGCGCATGATCAGGCCCAGGTTCTGGAGGTCGGCGCGCACCGCCTGGGCCACGCCCGGGTACTGCACCTTGACGGCGACCTGGCGCCCGTCGTGGAGCCGGGCGCGGTAGACCTGGCCGATCGAGGCTGCGGCCATAGCGTCCTCGTCGAACTCGGCGAACAGATCGCCCAGCCCCTCGCCGAGGTCGTGCTCGATCAGCTTGCGCATGCGCTCGAACGGCACGCGCGGGGCCGCGTCGCGCAGCTCTGCCAGCTTGGCCTGTATCCGCTCCTGGAACTCGGGCGGGAACGCACCGGTGTCGATGAACGACGCCACCTGGCCGACCTTCATCGCCGCGCCCTTCATCTGGCCCAGCACCTCGAAGATCTGCTCCGCCGCCTCCATCTGGCGGCGCCCGGCGGCGTCGCGGCGCGATTGGTCTGAGCGAGTCAGGTTGGCGGCCTTGGTGGCGTACCCGCGCGCGGTCTGGCCGCCCGCCAGCCGGCCTACCTTCGCCGCGCGGCGCCAGCGTCCGGTGGGGAGGTCGTCGGCCATTTGTCCAGAGTACGCATAGGCTCTCCGCCCCATGCGGCTCGTCAACTACGCCACCGCTGAGGGCCCTCGCGCCGGAGTGCTGCGCGACAGCCGCGTGCTCGAGCTGCGCGACGCCCCCGCCGGAGGCCTCCAGGCGCTGCTGGATTCCGGCTCGCTGGAGCGGGCCCACGCGGCCGACGGCGAGGGAGTGGCGATCGAGGATGTCGAGCTGCTGCCGCCGATCCCCCGGCCCGGCAAGGTCCTCTGCATCGGCCTCAACTACCGCGCCCACGCCGAAGAGGGGGGCAGGGAAGCCCCCGAGATGCCGACCTTCTTCGCCAAGTTCGCCACGTCGCTGCGGCCCGCCGGAGCGACGGTGGAGCTGCCGCGCTGGAGCTCCAAGGTCGACTACGAGGCCGAGGTGGCCTTCGTGATCGGCGATCGCTGCAAGGACGTGCCGGCGGAGCGGGCGCTCGAGCACGTGGCGGGGTACACGCTGCTGAACGACCTGTCCGCACGTGACTACCAGTTCAAGACGCCGCAGTGGATGCCCGGCAAGACGTTCGACGGCGCCGCGCCGTTCGGGCCCGCGCTGGTCACGCCGGACGAGGCCGGTCCCCACGACGCCATCGGCATCGCGCTCGACCTCAACGGCGAGCGCATGCAGGAGAGCTCGACCTCCGACCTGGTGCACTCGATCCCGGAGCTGGTCGAGTACCTGTCGATGCTGATGACGCTGGAGCCGGGCGACGTGGTGGCCACCGGCACGCCTGCCGGTGTCGGCAGCCTGCGCGACCCCAAGGTGTGGCTCAAGCCGGGCGACGAGGTCGTGGTCAGCTCGCCGCAGCTCGGCGAGCTGCGGACCACGCTGTCCTAGCTGGGCGCGAGAGCGGCGCGCCTGAGCCGCCAGACGCGCCAGGCCGCGGCTGCCAGTCCCAGCAACAGGAACAGCGCGGCCCAGCCGACGCCCGCGGCGAGCGCCTGCTCGAACGAGGCGCCGGAGCCGCGCTCGTCGGCCTGGGCGAACTGGAACGCCGCGCCCGCGGCGGCGAGGCCCAGCGCGGCTCCGGCGAGCGCAGGCGCAAGCGGTGCGGAGGGCTCTGTCCGGGGCAGGTGGCGCGTCGCTCCCCCGGCGAGGCCGAGCCCTGCGCCGGTCAGGCCCAGTACGCCGATCACAGGCGCGTAGCGGGTGTCCGCGTCGATCGTGACCAGCACCGCCAGCCCGACCCCCGCGCATGCCACCCCTGCGGGGCCCAGCGCCGCGGCGGGCAGACGTCGGGCGAGCCATGGCGACAGCGCGCAGGCCACCACGGCCGGGAGCGTGACGGCGAGCAGCAGCGTTCCGGTGCGCAGCCCGGAGAGGTTGCGGGCCAGCTGGAAGTACTCCGGCACCAGGAAGAGCAGCGCCGTCAGACAGCCGGCGACCGCGGCCCAGGCCAGCGCCGTTCCCGGCAGGCCGGGCGCGGCGGTCCTCAGGAGGGCTGCCCCGGCGAGCAGCAGCAGCGCGGACCAGCCCCATGCCCAGGGCTCGCTTTGGACGAGCGCGATCGTGACCGCTGTCAGCCCCGCCGCGAACGCGAGCGGCCGCACAGCGCCGCGAGGCGGCGGCGGGCGCTCG
>JACCSF010000092.1 GCA_013813135.1 Thermoleophilaceae bacterium
CGTGCGCGGTCTGCAGCATGCGCTCGGCCTGCCCGCCGACGGTGTCTTCGGCCCCCAGACCGAGGCGGCCGTGAAGCGCTTCCAGAGCAGCCACGGGCTCGCCCCCGACGGCGTGGTCGGTCCGATGACGCGCCGGGCGCTCGGCCTGGGCTCCGGCCCGGCGCTCAAGCGCCGGGGCGGGGGATCCCGAGGCGGTGGCGGTGGTGGCACCGTCCAGCGCGTGATAGCGGCGGCCAACCGCATCGCCAGAAAAGCCGTACCGCTACGGCGGGGGGCACGGCACCTTCAACGACGTCGGCTACGACTGCTCGGGCTCGCTGTCCTACGTCCTGCACGGCGGTGGCCTGCTGCGCTCCCCACTCGACTCGAGCGGCTTGATGAGCTACGGCGCGCCCGGCCGCGGACGCCACATCACGATCTATGCGAACGCCGGGCACACCTACATGGTCGTCGACGGCCGCCGCTACGACACAAGCGCGATCGGCGAGACCGGCTCGCGCTGGACATCCACCCATCGCTCGTCGCAGGGCTACGTCGTCCGGCATCCTCCTGGTCTCTGAGAGACCAGCGCTACGACACCCTCGGCGTCGGCTACACCGACGTGCGCCATGAGGACCCCCGCCTGGCGGCGCGCATCCACGCGGCCCTCGGCGACGCTCGCACGCTGCTGAACGTAGGCGCCGGCGCCGGCTCGTACGAGCCGGACGACCTCGAGTTCACCGCGGTCGAGCCCTCGGAGGTCATGCGCGCCCAGCGCCCGCACGGCGCGGCGCCGGTCGTGGACGCCCGCGCGGAGCGGCTGCCGTTCGGCGACGATTCGTTCGACGCCGCCATGGCGATCCTCTCCGACCACCACTAGGGGGACCATGCGCGCGGCGTCGCCGAGCTGAGACGGGTGGCGCGCTGCCGCGTGGTGCTGTTCAACTGGGACCCGAGCAGCCTGGAGGACTCCTGGCTTGTGCGCGACTACCTGCCCGGCTTCGCTCGCCTCGTGCCCCAGGGCTACGCGCTCGAGCAGACCCTGGACGCGCTGGGCGGCGGGCGGATCGAGCCTGTGCCTATCCCGCATGACTGTCGCGACGGCTTCATGCACGCCTACTGGCGCCGCCCGGGCGCCTACCTCGACGCGGGCGTTCGAGCAGGGATCTCGGTGTTCGGGCTGCTCGAGCCGGACGAGGTCAGAGAGGCGGTTGAGCGGCTCGCCGCCGACCTCGACAGCGGCGAGTGGGAGCGCCGCAACGGCGCGCTGCTGGACCTGGAGGAACTGGACCTGGGCTACCGGCTGCTCGTGGCCGAGCCGACGACCTGAACCTGAGCGGTCAGGGGCTGGTAGGCGTCCGACCCGCCGTAGCGGGCCTCGATCGTTCCAGAGCGCAGGTCGCGGCCGTCGAAGCGAGCCCAGAAGTAGCCCTCCTTGACGACGACCGGCATGGCCCGCGGCGGCGCCCCTCGTCTCGGCAGCAGCACCGTGATGAGGGTGTTCGGCCACGGCGTGCCGGGCAGCGTGAGGTTGCCGCTGATGGTCACCCGGTTCACGCTGCGCCGCTTCAGCGCGATGCGCTCAGGGCCTTGCGCTTCATCGCCTTGCGCTTGCGGGCCTGGCGCTTGGAGACGACCCGCTTCGAGGGGGGCCGCTTCGAGGCGCGGGCCACCGGCACGCGCGCCTCCCAGATCCGCGAGCTAAGGAACAGACGCGGGCGCAGCTTGGCCGTCGAGCCGGCGATCACCTTGCGCAGCGCCGTGTAGGCCGGCTTCGGGGACAGGTCCGAGCGCACGAGCCCGAAATTGCATTCCGGGTCCGGCGAGTGGGTGCAGCTGTCGCGGTACTCGTACCAGGTGAGGTTCTCGATCCAGTCGAAGCGTGCGGCGAGCGCGAAGGCGGTTCGCAGGCGATCGGCCTGCTGCTGCTCGGTGAGTGCCGGCGCGTAGCCGTTCGCGACCGGTATCGAGGGGGCGCCGAACTCGGTCAGCCAGAGCGGCAGGTCGGGCCTGCCGAGGTCGGCCAGCCGCTCGTGGAGCGCCTCGAGCTGCATCATCCAGGAGCGCGGATCGTCGCTCCGCGACACTGTACGGGTGCACGCCGAGCCCGTCGATCAGGCCCAGCCCGCCGCGCATCGCCATCTCGTTGACCCACGAGACGATGTCGATCTCGCCCCCGGGGGCGATACCGCCGGAGATCAGCTTGGCGTTCGAGCCGACGCTGTCGCGCGCGCGGCGCGCGCTGCGCAGGAACTCCACGAAGCCGGCCGGGTCCGGCCGCGGCTTCGCGAAGCGCTCGAAGTTCGGCTCGTTCCATAGCTCCCAGGCGGGGATCTGGGGGTAGCGCCGCAGCGCCGCGGCAAAGAATTCCTCAAATGGGCGCGCGTGCGGAAAGGTCCAGAGCTCGCCCGAGTCGCTGGCCCACTGCGGCGTGAAGCCCAGGATCGGGATCAGGTTGAGCCCGTGCCGGTCCGCCGCCTGCACGATCGGATCGATCCCGCCCCAGCTCCCATGGGCCGTTGAGCAGCGTCGGGCCGTGCGGCTCGACCCAGCTCCAAGGCATGTCCACGCGCACCCAGCGGGCGCCCGTCGCCGCCACCCCGGCGAAGACGCGCTCACGGGTGTCGTGGTTCTGCAGCTGCCACGGATGCAGGGCAACGCCGGCGATATCGCGCGCCGGCAGGGCATGCGCGGCCGGTGCCGCCGCGAAGCCGAGCAGGAGCACGGCGGCGGCGGAAGTCAGCAGGCGGCGCAAGACGGTCTACCAATGGGTCGGCACCTGAGCGGCGGCCTTGACCGGCGGACCCAGTCTCCTCAATCCCGACCGGGTTTATGCGCTTGGTGGTACGGTCTTGCCGTAAAGCCTATTGACAAAGTAGACAATGAACCGGATCTGGACTCGCACAAACAGGTCGCTGGCGCCTCTCGCCGCGCTGATCGCGATGGTCGTGCCGGCCGCGTGCGGGGGGACGTCGGACTCCTCTGGCGGCGGTGGCGGCGGCGACTCGACCAAGCTCACGCTGGTGGCCTACTCGACCCCCGAGGAGGCCTACAAGGAGCTGATCCCGGCCTTCAACAAGACGCCCGAGGGCAAGGGCGTGAGCTTCGACCAGTCGTATGCCTCCTCCGGCGAGCAGTCGCGCGCCGTGGAGGGCGGGCTGCCGGCCGACGTCGTTGAGTTCTCGCTCGAGCCTGACATCACGCGGCTCGTCGACGCGGGCCTCGTTGACGAAGACTGGAACCAGAACGAGTACGACGGCTTCGTGACCGACTCAGTCGTGGTCTTCATGGTCCGCAAGGGCAACCCGACGAACATCAAGACCTGGGACGACCTGATCAAGGATGACGTCGAGGTGCTCGAGCCGAACCCGTTCACGTCGGGCGGAGCCAAGTGGAACATCATGGCCGCCTATGGCGCCCAGCTCGAGCAGGGCAAGACCGAGGACGAGGCCAAGGACTACCTGGCGAAGCTGTTCGACCACGTGCCGGTGCTCGACAAGAGCGCGCGCGAGTCGCTCCAGACATTCTCGAGCGGCAAGGGCGACGTCCTGCTCGGCTACGAGAACGAGGCGATCCTGGCCCAGCAGCAGGGCGAGGAGGTCGACTACATCGTTCCCGACGAGACGCTGCTGATCGAGAACCCGATCGCGGTGGTCAACGAGTCGGAGGAGCCGGAGAAGTCCAAGGCGTTCGTGGACTTCCTCCACACCCCCGGGGCCCAGGAGATCTTCGTCGGCAAGGGCTACCGGCCGGTCGTCGACGGCGTGCCGGGGGCGGACGGGTTCCCGACGCCCGCGAAGCTGTTCGAGATCGACAAGTTCGGAGGTTGGGGCGCCGTGAACGACACCTTCTTCGAGCCGGAGAAGGGCGTCATCGCGGAGATATTCAAGTCCCAGGGGAAGAGCACTGCCTCCGGCTAGCGAAGCAGCCGCCGCACCCCCGCCTGCGGCACCGCCGAGCCGCGTGTCGAGGGCGTTCGGTATCTCGGGCGATGTCCTCGGCCGCGGCGTCGCCATGACGTACCTGAGCATCGTCGCGCTGATACCGCTGGCGGCGGTGCTCCTGGAGTCGGTGGACGGCGGACTGGACACGTTCTGGAGCGCCGTCACCACCGAGCAGGCGGTCGCGTCACTGAAGATCACGCTGATCGCCTCCTTGATCGTCGTGCTGGTGAACGCGGTGTTCGGCACGCTGATCGCGTGGGTGCTGGTGCGCGACGAGTTCCCCGGTAAGAACATCGTCAACTCGCTGATCGACCTGCCCTTCGCCCTGCCCACGATCGTGGCCGGGCTCACGCTGCTGCTGTTCTATGGACCCGACAGTCCCGTGGGCATCAACCTCGCGTTCACGAGGGCGTCCATCGTGCTGGCCCTGCTGTTCGTGACGCTGCCGTTCGTCGTGCGAGCGGTGCAGCCCGTGCTGCTCGAGCTTGACAGGGAGATGGAGCAGGCCGCCGAGTCGCTCGGGGCCGGCAAGGCGACCGTCTTCCGGCGCATCGTCCTGCCGAACCTGACCCCGGCGATCATCGCCGGAGCGGGGCTCGCCTTCGCGCGGGCGGTCGGCGAGTTCGGATCGCTCGTGCTGATCACGGGGAACATCCCGTTCAAGACACAGGCCGCCTCGGTGTTCATCTTCTCTCAGGTCGAGAGCGATAACCCGATCGGCGCCGCGGCGGTGTCGGTGGTGCTGCTGCTGGTCGCTCTCGTCGTGCTCTTGATCTTCGGCTGGTTCTCGAAGCGGGCGCTGCGCCATGAAGAGTAAGTACGCCCTTCGCTTCCTCGCGCTCGGCTACCTGGGGCTGCTGCTCGGGATTCCGGTGGCGCTCGTGTTCATCAACGCCTTCCAGGACGGCATAGGCGCCGCGTGGGACGCGGTCACAACGCCCGAGGCCCAGCACGCGTTCTGGTTGACGTTCATCATGGTCGTGGTCGCCGTGCCGCTGAACACGTTGTTCGGCGTGCTGTGCGCGCTGGCGGTGGTTCGCCAGCGCTTCCGTGGGCGCGCCCTGCTTAACGCGATGGTCGACCTGCCCTTCGCGGTCTCCCCGGTGGTGGTCGGCCTCGCGTTGCTGCTCGTCTACGGTCGCCGCGACGGCTGGATCGGCCCGTGGCTGTCCGAGCACGGCGTCCAGATCATCTTCTCCATGCCGGGCATGATCCTGGCGACGATGTTCGTCTCGCTGCCGTTCGTGGTGCGCGAGGTGATCCCGGTGCTGCGTGAGATCGGCACCGACCAGGAGCAGGCGGCCGCCACCCTCGGCGCGAACGGGCTCCAGACCTTCTTCCGCGTGACGCTGCCGGCGATCCGCTGGGGAGTGGCCTACGGGGTGGTTCTCACCACCGCCCGGGCGCTCGGCGAGTTCGGCGCGGTGAGCGTGGTGTCGGGCAAGCTGTCCGGCGGCACCGAGACCGCGACGCTGTTCGTGGAGAACCGTTTCCAGCGCTTCGACGAGACCGGGGCTTACGCTGCGTCGGTTGTGCTTGCGCTGTTGGCCTTCGCAACCCTGCTCGCGATGAATCTGATCAAGCCCAAGGAGGCGCGGGGATGAGCATCGTCGTCGAATCGGTGTCGAAGCGCTTCGGCGACTTCGTCGCGCTCAACGACGTTTCCCTCAATGTGCGCGATGGGTCCCTGACCGCCCTGCTCGGCCCGAGCGGCGGCGGCAAGTCCACCCTGCTGCGGGTGATCGCCGGGCTCGAGCAGCCGGACAGCGGCAGGGTCCTGATTGCGGGCGAGGACGCCACCGCAAAGCCGCCCCAGCGGCGCGACGTCGGCTTCGTCTTCCAGCACTACGCGGCGTTCAAGCACATGACGGTGGCCAAGAACGTCGCCTTCGGCTTGAGTATCCGCAAGCGGGGAAAGGAAGAGATCGAGGCGCGCGTCGACGAGCTGCTGAAGCTCGTGCACCTGGACGGCTTCGCCCACCGCTATCCCTCGCAACTGTCGGGCGGCCAGCGCCAGCGCATGGCCCTCGCGCGCGCGCTTGCGGTGCAGCCACGCGTGCTGCTGCTCGACGAGCCCTTCGGGGCGCTCGACGCCACCGTGCGCAAGGAGCTGCGCGCCTGGCTGCGCCGCCTCCACGACGAGGTGCAGGTGACCACCGTGTTCGTGACGCACGATCAGGAGGAGGCGATGGAGGTCGCCGAGCAGATCGTGGTGCTAAACCACGGCGACATCGAGCAGGTGGGCACGCCGCGCGACCTCTACGAGAAGCCGTCGAACGAGTTCGTCATGCGCTTCGTGGGCCCCGTCAGCGAGCTTTCCGGGCGCTGGATCCGCCCGCACGACGTGGGGATCCTGGTCGAGCCGACCGACGGCACGTCCGAGGCACAGATCGACCGGATCGTCCACCTCGGCTTCGAGGTGCGCGTGGAGCTCTCGCTCGGGGACGGCGACTCGACCTGGGTTCAGACCACCCGCACGATGGTCGAGGAGCTCGAGCTGGCCGAGGGCCAGATCGTGTGGCTGCGGCTCGAGGCCGAGCCGGTCAGCGTCTAGACCAGGCGCCCGGCTTCTCGGTGAGCCTGCGCACCTTCTGCGGCAGGCGGCCCGCGACCACCTCGGCCAGGGTGAGGTCGTCCAGGACGCTGCGCAGGCTGGCCCGGACGGCGACCCAGACGGTCTGCAGATGCTCCGCGGCGCCCTCGTAGTTGACCGACTCGGGCGGTTCGCCGCGCACGCTGGCCAGCGGCCCCTCTACGGCGCGGATCACCTCGCCAAGCGTCACGTCGGCCGGATCGCGCGCCAGGCGGTAGCCGCCCTCGGCGCCGCGCTGAGCGTGCACGATGCCGGCGTGGCGCAGGTCTATTAGGATGTTTTCGAGGAACTTGAGCGGGATGCCCTGAGCCCGGGCGATGCGCTCACCCTTGATCAGCCCCTCGTCAACGGTGGCCAGCTCAAGCACCGCCCGCACCGCGTAGTCAGCCTTGGCCGTGACCTTCACGGGCCCCATTGTGCTGGACTTCAAAGACCATGGGCGACGTGGAGGCGATCAAGCGGCGCCAGCAGCACCTCTGGGGGCTGGGCGACTATTCCGTGCTGTCGCGGCAACTGGCCCCCGCCGCCGTGGAGCTGGGAGACGCCTGCGCGGTCTCCGCGGGGCAGGAGGTGCTGGACGTCGCGGCCGGCGACGGCAACTTCGCGCTCGCCTGTGCGCGCGAGGGCGCGAGCGTCGTGGCTTGCGACTTCTCGCCGCGGATGGTCGAGCTCGGCCGCGCCCGCAGCGATGACGAGGGCTACGACGTGGAGTGGGTCGAGGCCGACGCCGAGGCGTTGCCCTTCGAGGACGCTCGCTTCGACTGCGCCGGTTCGGTGTTCGGCGCTTTCCTCACGCCGCGGCCAGGCGTGGTGGCAAGCGAGCTGTTCCGGGTGGTGCGGCCAGGCAACACCGTCGGCCTCACGGCCTGGGCGCCAGACAGCGTGTTCATCCAGCTGTTCGCGGCCGCACGCCGGCTGCTGCCGCCTCCGCTCGGCATGCCGCTGCCGGAGGAGTGGGGTGACGAGGCCACCGCGCGCGAGCGCCTGGCGGACCTGGCCGCGCACGTGGAGATCGACCGGCGCACGCTGGTCTGGACCGCCGGCTCGCCTGAGGCGCTCGGGGCGCAGCTCGCCGACAGTGCGCCCAGCTTCGCGGGGGCACGGGAGGCGCTCTCCGAAGAGCAGTTCGAGGAGCTGCGGGAGGAGACGCTGGAGCTGCTGCGGCGCCTGAACACGGCGGACGACGGCAGCGTGCGCATCAACGCCGACTACCTCGTGATCGTCGCGCGCAAGCGCGGGTAGCGCGCTGACCGCCAGGCTGCTGCTCGAGTACGACGGTTCGGACTTCGCGGGCTGGGCGCGCCAGCCGGGGCGACGGACGGTGCAATCCGTGGTCGAGGAGGCGCTGGCGACCGCGCTGGGACGCGAGGTGCAGCTGACCGTGGCGGGCCGGACCGACCGCGGGGTGCACGCGCTCGGCCAGGTGGCCAGTCATGCCGGCGAGCCGGCGGAGCTGAGATCGCTGAATGGGATCCTGCCCGACGATGTCGCCGTGCTGGAGAGCGCGGCGGCGGCTGACGGGTTCGACGCGCGCCGCGACGCCACCAGCCGGACCTACCGCTACCGCCTGTTCGTGCGCTCGGCGCCGAGCTCGTTCGAGCGCGGACGGGCGCTCTGGTGGCCGCGCCCGCTGGATCTCGAGGCGCTCTCCGAGTACGCGGCGGCCCTGCGGGGCGTGCACGACTTCACCGCCTTCACGCCGACCGACAGCGCCCACGTTCGCTTCGAGCGGAGGGTGCAGCGGGCGGAGTGGATCCGCGAGAGCGACGACGTGCTCGCCTTCGTGATCGAGGCCGACGCCTTCATGCGCAACATGGTCCGCGCGCTGGTCGGCACCATGCTCGGCGGCCCGGGCCCCAGGGGCTTCCGGCGGCTGCTGGAGGGCCGCCCGCGCGGCGAGGCGGGGGAGACAGCGCCTCCCCACGGGCTTTACCTGGAGTCCGTGCGCTACTGAGTAGTCTCGCCCCTGATGAAGGTCTTGCTCACAAACGACGACGGCATCAGCGCCACCGGCCTGAACGCCATGCGGAGGGCACTGCTCGAAGTGCCCGGCATCGAGCTGGCCGTGATCGCGCCTGACTCGAACCGCTCGGCGACCGCCCGCAGCATCACGACCCGCCAGCCGCTCTGGGTCGAGGAGGTCGAGTTCGGCGACGGCACCTCCGGCTTCGCCACCGACGGCACGCCGGTCGACTGCGTGCGCTTCGCCGCGCTCGGCCTGATCGACTTCGAGCCGGAGCTGATCGTCTCCGGCATCAACCACGGCTCCAACCTTGGCGACGACATCACCTACTCCGGCACGGTGGCGGCTGCGCTCGAGGGCATCGTGGTGGGCATCCCGGCGATCGCCGTCTCCCAGCAGGCCGACCACGGTGAGATGGACTTCCGCGCCGCGAGCGGCTGGGCGCGCGAGGACTTCGCGCAAGCCGCCGCCTTCGCCGCGCGGTTGGTCGAGGAGCTCGAGCGCGTGCCGATCCCCGAGGGCACGCTGCTCAACGTGAACTGCCCGGTCGGCGAGATCGCCGGCGTGCGCGCCGCGCGGCTGGGGAAGCGCATCTACAACGACCGGATGGAGCTGACCGAGGAAGTGGACGGCCGGCGCCGCTACCGCATCTACGGGGAGATGCCCGGATACCGGCACGAGGACGGCACCGACTTCGCCGCGATCGCGGACGGCTGCATCGCGGTCACCCCGCTCCACTTCGACCTCACCGACCGGGCCGGCGTCGAGGAGCTCACCGGCTTCGACCTCGACGCGCTGCTGAAGCCCGCGGCGCGGGAAGTGTGAGCGCCACCGCCGAGGACAGAGCGGCCGAGCTGCGGCGGCAGCTCCGCCACCACAACCACCGCTACTACGTCCTCGACGACCCCGAGGTCTCGGACTCCGAGTACGACGCGCTGCTGAACGAGCTGCGCGACCTCGAGGCCGAGCACCCGGACCTGCGGACGCCCGACTCGCCCACCCAGCGCGTCGGCGCCGAGCCGCTCGACAAGTTCGAGCAGGTGCGCCACCTGCAGCCGATGCTGTCGCTCGCCAACGCCCGCAACGAGGAGGAGATGGCCGCCTGGGTGGTCCGCTCCGAGCGCTACCTGGCCCGCCAGGGCGTCGAGATGGGGGACGTGCGCTTCGTGGCCGAGCCGAAGATCGACGGCCTCGCCATCTCGCTCGTGTACGAGAACGGGGTGCTGGTGCGCGGAGCCACGCGCGGCAACGGCGAGATCGGCGAGGAGGTGACCCAGAACCTGCGCACGATCGGCGCGATCCCGCTGCGGATCGAGGACGCGCCGCCGCTGCTGGAGGTGCGCGGCGAGGTCTACCTGCCGCTGGCGGCGTTCGCCCGCCTCAACGAGCAGCGCGCGGAGGCCGGCGAGCCGACCTTCGCCAACCCGCGCAACTCCGCTGCCGGCTCGATCCGCCAGCTCGACCCTCAGCTCGCCGCGTCGCGCCCGCTGTCGATGTGGTGCTACGGCGTCGGCGCGCTGGAGGGCCTTGAGTTCGAGACCCACTGGGAGTCGCTGGAGTGGCTGCGTGGCCACGGCTTCAGGGTCAACCGCGACGTGGAGCGCCATGGCACCGTTGACGAGGTGGTGGCGGCCTGCCGCGCCTGGGAGGACCGGCGCGACCGGCTCGACTTCGAGATCGACGGCGTGGTCGTGAAGGTCGACGACCTCGACCTCCAGCGTCAGCTCGGAGTGGTCGGCCGCGAGCCGCGCGGGGCGATCGCCTGGAAGTTCGCGCCCTCGACCGCGACCACGACGCTGCAGGGCGTGGCGTGGAATGTGGGGCGCACGGGGCACATGGTGCCGTTCGCGCAGCTCGAGCCGGTCCAGGTGTCGGGCGTGACGGTGCGGCTGGCGACGCTGCACAACGAGGAGGACCTCCGCCGCAAGGACGTGCGTGAGGGCGACGAGGTGATCGTGATGCGCGCCGGCGACGTGATCCCCCAGGTCGTCTCGCCGACGGCCAAGGCGCAGAAGCGCAAGCGGCGCAGCGCGCCGCCCGCGCCGCCGGCGAGCTGTCCAGCCTGTGGCACGCCGACCGTGAAACCGGAGGGCGGCGTCTGGACCATCTGCCCGAACCGCACCGGCTGCCCGGGTCAGGTCTTCCAGGCGGTCAAGCACTTTGTCGGCGCCATGGACATCGACGGTCTCGGCGAGGAGAACGCGCGCCGCTTCTTGCAGCAGGGGCTGATCGAGAGCATGGCCGACATCTACGAGCTCACGGTGGAGCGGCTGGCCGAGCTCGAGGGATTCGGCGAGATCTCGGGTCGCAACCTGGTGGAGGCGATCGAGGCCTCCAAGCGGCAGCCTTTCCACCTGGTGCTCTACGCGCTCGGAATCCCGGGCATCGGCTACGTCAACGCGCGCAATCTGGCGCGCCACTTCCGCTCCATGGACGCGCTGCTCGCCGCCTCGGAGGAGGAGCTGACCGCGGTCGAGGGGATGGGGCCGATCATGGCCACGACCGTGCACGAGACGCTCGCCGAGGAGCGCACGGGGGAGCTGATCGAGCGCCTGCGCGGCTACGGGCTGCGGGTGGAGGAGGAGGGCGCCGCGGCGCCGGCCGAGGGGCCGCTCGTCGGCAGGACGCTCGTGCTGACCGGCACCCTGCCGAACCTGACCCGCCCCGACGCGACAGCGCGCATCGAGGCGGCCGGCGGCAAGGTGACCGGCTCGGTGTCGAAGAAGACCGACTACCTGGTGGCGGGCGAGGACCCCGGCACCAAGCTCACCAAGGCGCAGGAGCTGGGGACGGAGGTTCTGGACGAGGACGGGCTGCTGGCGCTGCTGCCCTCGGACGCGCCCCCAGCTGCCGCGGCGGCGCCCCGGCGGCGCCGCTAGAGCTAGAGGTCCTGCGCCGCGATCTTCGCGAGCATCTTGTCCTGCAGGACACGGGCGCCGGTCGGCGAGACGCGGTTCATGAGGATCGAGTACACCCACGTGTCGCCCTTCAGGTCCTCGCAGTAGCCGGACAGCGCGCTCACGTCCGAGAGCGTGCCGGTCTTGCCAACGCAGTGGTCGCGCGCCGCGCCGCGGCGCATCCTGTCCACGAGCGTGCCGTCGCGTCCGGCGATCGGCAGCGAGTCGACGAGGGCGTCGGATACCTCTTGATCGCGCTTGTACATCGCGCTGAGTAGGCGCACGACCCGATACGGCGACGCGCGGTTGCCGCGCGAGAGCCCCGAGCCGTCGACCAGCTGCGCGCCCGAGCCCAGGCGCCGCGCGAACCCGGCGATCAGCGACGCCCCCGCCGAGGTGGTGCCGCGGCCGTTCACCTGCATCGCGATGTCCTTTGCCAGCAACTCGGCGAAGAAGTTGTCGGACGGCTTGTTCATCAGCTTGATGATGTGCGCCATCGTCGGCGAGTCCACGCTGGCCAGCACCTCCAGCCCCGAGGGCGCCTTGGTTGCGGCCGGCTTGCCCGGCACCGCGATCCCGCGCGCCTCGAGCGCGTCGTCGAGCCTCGCGGCCGCGAAGGCGGGCGGGTTCGTCTGGAACGCGCTGCCGCCCTCGTTGGCGAACCCGCGGTTGAAGGAGAGGGCGCTCAGCGGGCCGACCCAGATCGACGCGCCGTAGCCGGAGTCGGGCCCCCCGCGCAGCGAGTCCTGGCGCGTCTCGTCGCCGTAGACGCGGCCCGTGACCCGCTCGACGCCGGCCTGGTCGATCAGCTTGGCCAGCTGCTGGACGGTTGCGCCGCCGCCGTAGAACTTGCGCGTGTAGGTGCTCGAGCCGAACGTCGGGTCGCCGCCCCCGCGCAGGTAGAGGTTCCCGCGCCAGACGCCCTCGTCCTCCAGCCGGCCGTCGCTCAGGACCTCGGTGCCGAGCGTGCCCTCGGTGCCGAAGCGGGCCAGCGCCGCCGAGGAGGTGAAGAGCTTCGTGTTCGAGGCCAGGATGCGCGGCGTTCCGGCGCGCCAGGCGAATACCTTCTCGCCGGTGCTGAGGTTCACGACGTAAGCACCGGCCTGGCTGCCCGCCAGGCGCATGTAGCGCGTGAGTGAGCTCTTCAGGTCCGCCTGGGCCGCCTCCGCGGGCAGCAACAGGACGACCGCGAGCAGGATGAGGACTGCGCGCCGCATCGAGGAAGGCAACACCGTAGCGACCCTCCCGGAGCGGTTGCCGCCGCATCCGCGATACTCGTCACCTAGATGGGCGAGGTCGTAAAGCTCCAGAAGCCGGCCCGGAAGACAGGCAAGGTCCAGCCGAAGCCGCGCGGGCGGCGGCCGCGGCGCTCGCGCACCGCGCTGGTCCTGGGCGGCGGCGGCTTCACCGGCGGCGTCTACGAGATCGGGGCGCTGCGCGCGCTGGACCTGCTGGCCGTGAACCGCACGGTCAACGAGTTCGACGTCTACGTGGGCACCAGCGCCGGGTCCTTCCTGGCCGCCCTGACGGCCAACGGCGTGACCCCCGAGGAGATGATGCGGGTGGTCAACCAGCAGGTGCCCACGCCGTTCGCGGACGTCGACAGGGACACGCTGATGCGGCCCAACGCGCTCGAGTTCGCCCAGAGCGCGGCACTCCTGCCGCTGCGCCTGCTCGGGCTGGGGCGCAACTTTCTCGGCCACCTGCGCTCGGCGTCGCTGATCGACGTGGCCGTCGGTCTGGCCGAGGCGCTGCCGTCGGGCCTGTACGACGGACGCGGCGTCCAGGACTATCTCGAGAAGGTGCTCAGCGACCCCGACCGCGTGAACGACTTCCGCCTGCTGGAGAACGAGCTCTACCTCACGGCAACCGACCTCGACACGTGCGAGCGCATCGTGCTCGGCGGGCCGGACTGGGACGACGTGCCGATCGCCCGTTCCGTCGCCGCCTCCACGGCGTTGCCGATGGTCTACAAGCCGGTCGAGATCAAGGGCCGCCACCTCGTCGACGGCGGTCTGCGGTCCACGACCAACGTGGACGTCGCGGTGGAGGCGGGCGCCAAGTTCGTGATCGTGGTCAACCCGCTGGTCCCCTACGTGAACGACTTCCAGAAGGTGATCCCGACCATGCTGGGCAGCCGCGTGCGGCGCGTGCGGGACATGGGCTTCCCGCAGATCGGCTACCAGGCGTTCAAGCTGCTCGCCCACCAGCGGCTGCACGAGGCGGTGAGCCACTGGAAGGAGCGCTACCCGGGCGTGGACATCATCTTGATCGAGCCCGACCCGAACGACGAGCTGATGTTCGAGACGAACATCCTCAACTTCACGCGGCGGGTCGAGATCGCCCGGCACGGCTTCGAGTCCGTCACCCTCAAGCTCGCCTCGGAGTACGACGACCTGAAGGCGATCTGCGCTAAGCACGGCATCGAGATCTCGGCCACGCGCGTGCGCAAGGTGGTGCGCAAGTTCGCCGAAGAGCGCGAGCGCTCCGCCGGCTGGCGGCGCATCCTCGAGCAGACGACGGCCGGCCTGCTGCGCCAGTCCGAAGACAGCTAGCGATCAGGCCCACCTCGACCTCTTCGAGCGGCGGGCCCGGTTTGAAACTCATGTCATTCACAGGGCAGCCCACCCGGCGCTGACGAGGGAGCTCGGCGGGTTTCGCAGGGACTGCGGCCACAATCCGGCCCGCCGGTGGCGGCGGGGCGGGGTGGGCGGGCAACGGCAGCGCAGCCTTGTTCGCCGCGGTTCACGCCCCAGTCACAGAACGCGCACGAATGTGAGCCAAGCGCGGGGGCGGGGCGCCTAGACCCGGCGCGCCGCGCCGAGGATGCGGGGGGCGGCCGGCGCCTCGTTGATCGAGCGGATCAGGAACCGCCGGCAGCGCTCGATCTTGAAGCCCGCCGCCTCGATGGCCCTACCGGTGTCGCGGTCAGCTCGACATCCGCCGAAGACCTTGGCCAGGCCCGGTGCGACCACTCGCTGCAGAAGGGCCAGCCGCGTCGACGTGCCGACCACGTGCTCGTAGAAGCGCAACTCGCCGCCCGGGCGCACCACGCGGTGCAGCTCCGCGAGCGCCGCCGGCTGGCTTGGGGCCGAGCAGAGCACGAGTACAGCCACCGCGGCATCGAAGGCACCGTCCTCGAAGGGCAGGCGGTCCGCGACCGCGTCTACAACCCGGATCGGCCGCCCGGAGTCCCGCGCCGCCTCCGCGGCCCTCGCGCGCAGGTGTGCCTCGGGCTCGACCGCGACCAGCTCGCGGACCGGGTCCGGGTAGTGGCGGAAGTTGGGCCCGCTGCCAGAGCCGATCTCGATCACCCGGCCGCTCAGGCCGGCGAGCGTGTCGCGACGCCGATCCTCCTCCACCGGGCCTTCCCGGGCAGCGATGAACGCCGCCAGGCGCGCGAACAGCGGATGACTGACCTCCGCGGGCATCCAGGGCGAGGGTACCGCTCGCCTACGCGCCGACCACGTTGCCGTAGGCGCGCACGAGCCGGCCGGTGGCCGCCTCGTTCAGCACCGCCGCGCGCACGTGGTCGTCCGCCCCCAGCGGGCCGCCGGGGGCGACGATCACGCCCTGGCGGCGCAGCGCGTGCGCCATCGCGTCGCCGCTGTGCCCGGGGGCGCGCACCCACACGAAGTTCGCCTGGGAGCTGGTCACGTCCGCGCCCTGGGCGGCCAGGCCCTCGGTCACCCGCAGCCGCTCCCGGCTCACGACGCGGCGGCGCCGGTCGATCTCGCCGTCGCCGTGGCGCAGCGCGTGCTCCACCGCGGCCTGGGTCAAGGCGTTCACTCCCAGCACGGGCGCGACCGCCGCGAGCAGGTCCACGTCGGAGCTGACCGCGTAGCCGGCGCGCAGCCCGGAGAGCCCGTAGATCTTCGAGAAGGTGCGCACCACAAGGAGGCGCGGGAAGGCGTCCACCAGGCGCAGGCAGGCGTCGGGCGACTCCTCGTCCTGGAAGTGCACGAGCGCCTCGTCGAGCAGCACGTGCACGTGCGCGGGCAGCCCGGCCAGCACCGCTCCGAGCTCATGCGAGCGCATGTACTCGCCGGTCGGGTCATTGGGGTTGCAGACGATCAGCACCCTGGTGCGCCCGGTCACCGCGTCGCTGAGGCGCCCGTGCTCCGCGATCACCGGCCGCGCCCCGGCGTGGGCGGCCAGCAGCGGGTAGAGCGGGTATGAGGGCCAGGGCATAACCAGCTCGTCGCCGCGGCCGAGCAGCGTGAGCGCCGCCGCCTGCAGCAGCTCGGCGGCGCCGTTGCCGAGGGCGATCTGCTCCGGGGCGATCCCGTGGCGGTCTGCCAGCAAGCGGCGCACCGGGGCTGCGTGGCGGTCCGGGTAGCGGTTGACCAGCCCGCGGGCGCGGGCGATCGCGGCGTTGACCACCTCCGAGTGAGGCAGGTCGGGCCACTCGGTCCCGGACAGATCGAGGTCGGGCAGGCGCTCCAGCGCCAGGAGCTTCTCGCGGGCCCGGCGCGCGCGCCGCTCGCGGTTCAGCTCGCGCTCGTCGAGGTCGTCGTACTGGCGGTAGTAGTCGCGGAAACCCACGCAGGCCCCGGCCTCAGTTGCCCGGGGCGAAGGTCGGCCCTGGCCCCTCGATGACCAGGAACCAGACCGTGAATATCACCGCGGCCACGCCGACGCTCGTCGCGAAGATGCGCTCCAGCGCTCCCTGCTCCTGGCGGTGCCCCGCGGCGCGGCGGACGAGCTTCCAGGCATGATCGACGCGCTTGCCGCCCGCCATCGTGAGCATCAACGAGGCAAGGCAGCCGAGCATGACCATGGCGATGCCCGCGGTCACGTAGCCGGTCAGGTAGTCGACCTGAGAGCCGATCCACAGCCACGCCAGCGGCTGCGGGCCGAACAGCGACAGGCAGAGCACCACCTCGAGCGCGAGCAGCGCGTGGGCCAGCAGGCGGTCGTACCGGCGGCGCCGATCCGAGGACGGCTCGACATCGCGGTAGCGCACCGGCCCCGTGCCGGGGCGCCTGCCGATGAAAAGTCCGCCGGTATCGCTTGGGTCGTTGCTGGCCACGCCGCCTTCGAGACGTTAGCGAGGCCCGCTGTAGATCCGGTCCACCACGTCGGCGTACTTCTCGTGCACGACGTTGCGCTTGACCTTCAGCGTGGGCGTGAGCTCGCCGGTCTCCTGCGAGAGGTCGTGGTCGAGGATCTCGAAGCGCTTGATCTGCTCGACCGGCCCGACGTGCGAGTTGACGTCGTCGAGCGTTTTCTGGATCTCGGCTCGCACTCGCTCGTCCTGCGCCATCGCCGCGACGTCGGCGCCCTCGACGCCGAGCTGCTCGGCCAGCGCCGGCGCCTCCTCGGGGTCGAGCGTCACCAGCGCCACCAGATAGGGCCGGCGGTCGCCGATCACAACGGCCTGCGAGATCCAGCGGTTCTGCTTGAGCCCGTTCTCGAGGTTGGCGGGAGTGATGTTCTTGCCGCCCGCGGTGATGATGATGTCCTTCTTGCGGCCGGTGATGTAGAGGAAGCCGTCCTCGTCGAGCCGGCCCAGGTCGCCCGTGTGCAGCCAGCCGTTCTCGAGCGCCTGCTCCGTGGCCTCCTGGTTCTTGTAGTAGCCCTGGAAGATGTTCGCGCCCTTGATCAGGACCTCGCCGTCCTCGCCGATCTTCACCTCCACGCCGGGCTGGGCCTTGCCAACCGAACCGAAGCGGAACTGGTTGCCGTCCGTCTGGTTGACGGTGGCGCTGGTGGAGGTCTCGGTCATTCCGTAGCCCTCCATCACCGGCACTCCGCAGGCGAAGAAGAACTCGAGGATCTCGGACGCGATCGGGGCCGCGCCCGTCACGCATTCGCGGATGCGCTGGCCAAACAGGCCGCGCACGTTCTTGAACAGCTGCTCCTCAGCCGCGTCGAAGGCCTGCTGGAGCTGCGGCGGCACCTCCTCGCCGGCCTCGCACATCATGCGCACCTTCACGCCGACCTCGACGGCCTTGCGCAGGCCCTCCTTGTCCTCGATGTTCGAGGTGGCGAGCGTGTAGATCTTCTCGAACATGCGCGGCACGGACGGGAAGTAGGTGGGGCTCACCTGCGCGATGTCCGCGATGATCAGCTTCGGGTCGCGCGACCAGTAGGCGAGCGTCACTCCCAACTCGAACGACGCGAACTGGATCAGGATCGCGAAAGCGTGGGCGAGCGGGAGGAAGAGGTAGGAGCAGTCGCCTCCCTCCAGCACGCTGTCCTCCACGACCGCATCCGTGATCGCGCGATAGTTGGCGTGCGAGAGCAGGCAGCCCTTCGGCGGGCCGGTGGTGCCGGACGTATAGATGTAGAGGCAGATGTCCTCGGGGGTCACGGCCTCGTAGCGCCGGCGCCACTCCGAGGCGTCGCGCCCGCGGCCGCGCTCGCGCAGTGCGTCGAGCGTGATCGCGTCGCCGATGTCGGCGTCGCCCGGCTCGAGCACGAACACGTGCTTGAGCTCGGGACAGTCGGCCTCGATCTCGCGGATCTTCGCCAGCTGCTCCGCGTCCTCGACGAACACGGCGCGCGAGTCGGAGTGCTGCAGGACGTACTGGCACTCCTCGGGTGAGTTGGTCTGGTAGATCGTGACGAGCGTGGCGCCCGCCGTGAGGATGCCGAAGCAGGAGTAGGTCCACTCCGGACGGGTGTGGGCCAGGATCGAGATCTTCTCGCCGGGCTGGATGCCCAGGTCGATCAGGCCGAGCGAGACCTCCTTGACGGTCCCGCCGAGCTCGGCGTACGAGGTGTCACGCCACTCGTCACCGATCTTGTAGCGCTGGGCCGGGGCGTCGCCGTACTTCTCGACGGCGAGCGGCAGCAGGTCGGCGATGGTCTTGGAGCCCGTTCCCTGGGCGTGACGGGCGTCGGCACCCGCCGTCACTGCTTCCATCGATCAGCTCTCCCTCCGGGGTTCCGCGAATTTGGCCGCGGAGCCAGTCCGCGGTCCAGCGGATTCTAGGCGGAGAGGGGCGCTCGGCGGTAGTGCCTACCGGTGCGCCCGCGACGGACGCTCAGGCGCGCGCCAGTTCCTTCTTTTGTGCGGCCTCCTTGAGGCTGCACATGAACAGGGTCTTGTCGATCCGTCCCTGGAAGATCGGCACCCCAAGCTCCATGCACTTAGCGATTACGTCGCGGCGGTGCATACCTGCCTCCCGTCCGAGCTCGGTGGGCGTCAGGTGGATCGCCATATACCTACTCCTCTTCCTCGCTTCTGAAGGCCGTACTGAGAGGGTATCGGTTGCTCGGTCGGAAGCAAGCAGGTTTGCGCAGGGCGTGTAGAACGGGTGGCCAGGCGCCACGCGGCCGCCTCCAGAAATCGGCCCGCGGGGGTCGACTCGAGGTGGCGCCGATGTCCCAGATCAGGTTTTCCGCACGAAGCGTCGGATATATCGACGCATCTTCCTGGACCCCCTCAGGCGGCTGAGCCCAACCCCCTATATCGCTGCCGTTGGCCGAGGCGCGGGCTACACCGGGTTCGGGATCTCCACGAAGCGGTGCTCGACGCCGAAGCGCTCGGCCACCAGCTCACCCAGCCGGCGGATGCCGAAGCGCTCCGTGGCGTAGTGGCCGCCGGCGATGAAGTGCACGCCGTTCTCGCGTGCGTCGGCCATCACGTGCTCCGCCGTCTCGCCTGTGAGGAAGGCGTCCAGGCCGCGCGCGATCACCTCGGTGAAGTCGCCGGGCGCCCCTCCCGAGATGATGCCCACGCTGTGGACCACCTCGGGGCCGCAATCCCACACGAACGGGTCCTGCTCGAAGGCGCGCGCGCAGCGCTCGCGCAGCTCGGCGAACGCGATCCCCTCGGCCGAGCGTCCCACGATGCCGATCGGGCGGCCCTTGTGCTCGGCGAACGGCTCGGCCCGCTCGAGGCCGAGCGCCGAGCAAATCAGCGCGTTGTTGCCCACTTCAGGGTGCGCGTCCAGCGGCAGGTGGTAGCCGGCGAGCGAGATGTCGGCGTCGAACAGGATGCTCAGCCGTTGTTTCATGGCCGGGCCGATCGAGCGCGGGTGGAACTCCCAGAACAGCCCGTGGTGGCAGAGCACCAGCTCGGCTCCGGCGGCGGCGGCCTGCTCGAACAGCTCGCGCTGCGCCGACACCCCGGTCACCACCAGCGAGACCTCCTCGGCGCCCGGAACCTGCAGGCCGTTGGGGCCATAGTCGCTGAACGCGTCGATCTCGAGCAGGTCGTCGAGGTAGGCGATGATCCGGTCGCGCTCTGCCATCGAGCGGGGACCTTATCCCCCAGGTAACTGCTAGTCGTCTTGCACAGTGCGGTGGTAGAGCCTAAAACCGCTTGCTAGAGCCAAATACCGCTCCAGGACATTGTGCATACTCGCACAAAGAGTCCGCTGTATTCCGCTCCATCCACTCTCAGTCGGTAGCAAACTGGTGATAAAAACGAGCAGGCGGGCTTGCTAGGTTCGAGCCCTGCGCCGTGTCACGTTTGTCATCCCTGGATCCCGCTCTACAACAGGGATAGAGGCCGATCAAGGCGGTATACCCCGATGTTGAGAGCGATTTTCTCCACATCTGCTCCTCGCGCGACTGGAACCTCCATGGTGACAGGGGATCGGTACGCCACCCCCCAAACCCTCAAGTCAAGCTAGACCCTTATTCGTAGAGATGTGGGCACCTTGTAAGGAGTAAGGAACGTGTTTTGCACCTTCCTCGAAAGAAACTTCCGACTATGAGGTCTACAAATGCACAACAACTTCCGCGCGCTGCGACCTGAATACGTCGCTGCATGCAATGGCAATATCCTCGACGCGCTGATCCTCGATCAGTTCAACTATCTCACCAGCGTTCACGACGACTGGTTCTGGTACTCGTACACGCAATTAGCCCGAGCCCTGTTCGATGCGCCAAGCAAGCGCACGCTTACCCGAGCTATCGACCGGTTGGAGAAGGCTGGACTCATCGAGGTTCGCCACAAGAGCGCCGGTCCACAGAACAGCACGAACGAGTATCGGCTGACCAAGAAGCTGCACTCACTAGTGACAGATTGGCACCAGTGCCAGAATGGCAGTAGTGACAGATTGGCACCGGACTACGGACAGAATGGCACTAGTACTAGTGCCAAAGTGCCCCTCGAAGGTGACAGAATGGCCCCGCATAGGAGACATAAGGAGACTGAGAGGAAACGTAAGGACACGCCGGGACTGGTGGTTGGCAATGTCTAACCTGAAAGAGAGGCTTCAGTCAAAGCCTAGAACCTGTCCTATCCTCAGATCCCTCAGTGATTCGCAGTATGACTTTGCCATCCGGCAGGGACGCAGGGCAGGGATCGACATGATGCTTTGCCCAGTCTGCCATCAGAATCCTGAGCAGCCTGAGCAGCACGTGAATCACGATTGCATCTTCGAGCGGACGGTTCAGCGGCATCTCTTAGCAGCCAACGTCCCAGCGTTGTTCACACAGTTTGATTGGGCTGAGCGCTCGCTCACAGAGCTAACGGCGATTGCGGATGAGTACATCGATGATCTTCAGGCCAACGTGGAGGCTGGCCTGAGCATCGTGATGCTCAGTCCGAGCAGAGGAGCGGGGAAGACGACAGCGGCTTGTGAGATCCTTGAGCGAGGGATCAGGGAGGGCTTTAGCGCTTATGCGCTCAAGTTCAACGATCTCCTCGACTTGCACATGCGAGAAGACGCAGAGGAGCGCATGGAGTGGCTACTCGATTGTGATCTCCTCCTCATCGATGAGGTTCGCAAGCCCCGCACCGAAGCCCAGCACGATCACTTCGAGCAGCAGCTAGGAGAGCTTGTTGATGCTCGTTACTCAGCCTGCAAGTCGATGTTCATCACGGGCAACATCGGCAAGCTTGAGTTCGAGGAGGCGTACGAGTCCTCTTACTCCCGGCTGACCGAGTGCGCTCACTTCGCAGACGTACCGGGGGAGAACTTTCGCCCGATGGCGGGGCAACGGCGCCTTGCTAGGGGGCTCTAAAGATGGCTCGATCCGTAGATGTAACAAATGAAGTGTTGTGTCCTGTCGGAGGGACCTTTCTCGCAAGGGCCGGGGGGTTATTCCCCGGCCTTTGTGTTTTCACATCTCGGCTCCCCTTAAGAGATGATGGAAAACTCTAACGAAACCAAGCTATGCCCGTGCTGCAAGATCGTCAAGCCGCACTCTGAGTACTGGGTCTTCAAAGCAAGGAACGCGCCGCAAAAGCTACTGTAAACCGTGTTCCCGGCAAGCGGTGCGCAACTGGGCAAAGCGAAATCCTGAAATGGTTGCTGCGAACCGCAAGCGGGCGGCAGAGGCTAAGCGGGACAAGACGGCATGAGCGCCGAGAGTAACCGCCAGTTCCGTGAGAAGCTTCGTCCGCATCTACGCGATGAGCGGGTACGCCAGGAGCAGCAGAAGGAGCGGAGGCGTGCGACCGTCGGTTCATTTGATGGTGGTCACCGCGAGGCAGTAAGCGCACCGCCGCCTACTAGTGGCGATCTAATGCGAGCGGCCTTCACGTTACACCGCAGGCGGGGCATTACCGATGCCGAGGTACTTATCGTGGCCGAGCAGGTCAGGAAGGAGCGTCATGGAGGCGAGTGACTTACTCGAAGCGCTCATTGATGAGCTAGGCGATGCCCGCTCGCTAGCCGCTGTTCATCTAGACAGAGCAGAGGCGCTAGCCGAGGTTCTGATTCGCGCAGAACTTGTCGCAGCCAGGCACGACCAATTCACTCTTACGCCGGAAGACCTTCTCGACTCCCCTAAGGACGAGCAGGAGCGCGCGGAACTAACAGCCCTCTGTAGGAGGGCCTACCCAGACCTCAAGGAGGTTGACGATTCAAATGAAGCAGACAATTAACATGCCTGGCCAGAGGCACGGCAACAAACTCGTTTATCAAACCCCCGCACCGGAGCTACAGCCTACGCAGGTTCAGGAGGCTTGGACCAATTTCACAGACCTCGTGGCTCAGGCGAAGCAGGCGGAACAAGAGCGGCACGAGCTTTCGCAGACAAAGGAAGAAGTCACCGCGAAGGACGC
>JACCSF010000107.1 GCA_013813135.1 Thermoleophilaceae bacterium
AGACGGCCCACGCCGCTCGCGTCGCCGACCTGGTGCGGCAGCTCGGCGGCACGCCACCCCAAGCTCGCTCGGCCGAGGACTACGCGCGCCTGTTCCCGCGCATGCGCACCGAGGCCGACGCCCTGCATTTCGCGCGCGACCTCGAGCAGCGGCTCGTGCGCGCCTACCTCGACGCGCTGCGCCTGCTGCCCGACCGCGGCCAGCGCCGCGCGACGGCAGAGATCGCCGCCGAAGAGGCCGAGGATCTCGCCGTGGTGCACACGCTCGCCGGCGACCCGGCGGCCCCGCAGCCGTTCGTCACGGGGACGACGTGAAGGCGAGCCGGCGCCAGGTGCTGCTCGGCGCGGGCGGCGCCTCGCTCGCGCTCGCGAGCCCGGCCGTCGCGGCGGAGCCCTCCGACGCGGAGCAGCTCGAGCGCCTGCTCGGGCTCGAGCGCCGCCTCCAGGCCGCCTACGAGGCCGCGCTCGCCCGCGACGCGATCGACCCCGCCCTGGGCAAGCTGCTGCTCGGCCACGAACGCGAGCACGTGCGCGGGCTCGAGCAGGCGCTCGGGCGCCGCGGGCCGCGCGCCACAGCTCCCCCGCCGAAGGTGGACATCGACTTCGGCAGCCGGCCGGCCTTCGGTCGCTCCGCGCTCGCGCTCGAGCGCGAGACGGTCGCTGCCTACCAGGAGGTGATCGGCGGCTTTCGCAACGACCGCCTGCTGCAGCCGCTCGGCTCGATCATGGCCTGCGGCGCGCAGCACGAGGTTGCCCTGCGCCAGGTGCTGGGCGAGGACCTGCTCTAGCGCTGGTCCTGGGGCTCGCGCCGCAGGCGCAGGCTGCCTGGGCATTTCCAGCGCCGCCCTCGGCGCCGCTGAGCTCGGCGATGTTCGACTCCTGTGAAGGGAGCCCGATTCCGGCCCCGGTGGAGTAGCCTCCTGGCATGGGCTTCATCTCAGCTCCCGGTCCGCTCGAGATGCTGGTGATCCTCGTGATCGCCCTGATCGTGCTCGGCCCCCAGCGGCTGCCCGAGGCGGCGCGCTCGGTCGGCAGGGGCATGCGCGAGCTGAAGGAGTCTCTGCAGAGCCATGACGACGAGGACGACCCTTACGTGGACGACCTCGACGACGACCGGCCGGCCGCTAAGCCGGTTCCGTAGTCCGGGGCTACCAGAAGGAGGCGGACTCGAGGACGCCCTCGGCCTCGAGCTCCTCGATCGTCTTCGAGTAGACGCCCGAGCTGAGGTACTTCCAGCCGTCGTCCGGCGCGACGAACACCACGTTGCCCTCGTCCAGCTCGGCGGCCACCCGGACGGCGACCGCGGCGATCGCCCCGCTCGACACTCCGAGGAAGAGCCCTTCCTGCTCGAGCAGCTTCTTCGTCCAGACGACGGAGTCGCGGTTGGAGACGAAGATCTTGCGGTCCAGCAGCGACAGGTCGATGATCGGCGGGATGTAGCCGTCCTCGAGTGAGCGCAGGCCCTGGACGAGCTCGCCCTGCAGCGGTTCGGCGGCCACGACGAGGGTTTCCTCGTTCTCCTCCTTGAGGCGGCGCGCGTTGCCCATCAGCGTTCCGCCCGTCCCGAGACCTCCCACGAAGGCGCGCACGTCGTCGAACTCCTCGAGGATCTCGCACGCGGTGCCGTGGTAATGGGCGTCGGGGTTGGCCTGGTTGCCGTACTGGTAGGGCATGTACAGGGAGGCGTCCGACTCGGCCAGCTCGAGTGCCATCGCCACCGCGCCGTTGGAGCCCTGCTCACCGGGGGAGTAGAGGATCTCCGCGCCGTGCATGCGCAGCAGCTGGGTGCGCTCCGCCGTCACGTTGTCGGGCATGACGACCTTGAGCGGGTAGCCCTTGCGCCCGCAGATCATCGCCAGGGAGATGCCGGTGTTGCCGGAGGTCGGCTCGAGGACCGTCTGGCCCGGGGCGATCAGCCCCTCCTCCTCGGCGCGCTCGATCATCGAGCGGGCCACGCGGTCCTTGACCGAGCCGGTGGGGTTGTAGCTCTCCAGCTTCGCGTAGATGCGAACGCCGGGCTTGGGGGCAAGGCGGCGCAGCTCGACGAGCGGCGTGTTGCCGATCGCCTGAACGATGTCGCCGTACTTTCCCCCGCACGGTCGGTTTTCGAGCCGCGGCTCCAAGGCTCTGGAAAGTCTAGCCCTGTGGCTCGGTCATCACCGTGTCAGCGTCCGAATAGGCCGGCGCGCAGCAGCACAGCAGCCGCAGCGGCGCGGGCCCGCTGCTCCACAGCTTGTGGGGCACGCCGGGGGCGATCACGACCGTGTCGCCGGGGGCCACGCCGCGCTCCTCGTCGCCCAGGCGCATGCGGCCGCTGCCGTGCGTGAAGAAGTAGATCTCCTCGGACGTGCGGTGGAAGTGCTCGATCGTCTCGCCGCCGGGGGGGACGGTGGCCTCGGCGAGGCTCTGGTTGACCGCGTTGCCGCCGGCCGGCCCGGCAACCTCGCGGATCTCGGAGCCGTCGAGGGTGATGAACGGCTCCACGCGCTGGAGGTTGTCGATGCGCACGCCGCCAGGCTACGGAAGCGGGCGCCGGTAGCGCACCTCGGCGATGTCCGCCCACGCCTCCTCCGTGCGCTCCGTGCCGTCGCGCGTGAAGCCGTGCGCCTCGTAGCCCAGGCCTCGAGTCGTCCGAAGTGGCGCGCCTGACGATCAGCGGCCGCCGCCGGCCATGGCCGGCAGGATCACGATCGTGTCGCTCTCGGCAACGCCCGTCTCGAGGCCGTCGAGCACCCTGACGTCCTCGTCGTTGAGGTAGACGTTGACGTAGCGATTGAGGTCGCCCTCCTCCGAGAACAGCTGCGACTCGGTGGCGGGATGCTGCTGCGCTACCTCGCGCAGCACGTCGCCGACGCTGGCGCCTGATGCCTCGACCTCCCTGGCGCCGCCGACCGAGGCGCGCAGTACCGGCGGGATCTTGACCGTGCTCATGCGGCGGGCAGACTAGCCGCTAGCCGGCGCGAAGGGCAGGCTGAGCGCCCGAAACCGAGCAGCCCGAGGGCGCAGGATCGAAGCCTTGCTGGGCAAGCCGAGAGCCGAGAGCCGAGGACGCGGGGCGGCGAAGGTTTGCAGGGCGCTCAGCCCGCCCCGGCGCAGAACATCTCGTAGTCCGGGAACACGCCCATCTCGTCGTCCGAGATCGAGTCCGGGTCCCGCGAGCAGATCGGGCAATCGGGGTCGCGGCGCACCTTGAGCTCGGTGAAGGTGGTGCCGAGCGCGTCGTAGAGCAGCAGGCGGCCCGCCATCGTCTCGCCCGCCCCCGTGATCAGCTTGATCACCTCGACCGACTGCAGCAGGCCCATCACGCCGGGGAGCACGCCGAGCACACCGGCGGCCCCGCAAGAGGGCGCCAGCTCTGCCGGCGGCGGCGTCGGGTAGAGGCAGCGGTAGCAGGGCCCCTCGTAGGGGTGGAAGACCGACAGCTGGCCCTCGAAGCCGAGGATCGAGGCCGACACGACCGGGATCTGAAGGCGCACGCTGGCATCGTTGAGCAGGTAGCGCGTGGGGAAGTTGTCGAGGCCGTCGACGATCACGTCGTAGCCTTCGCTGATCTCCATAATGTTCTCAGCGCCGAGCCGGACCGGATGCTTCTCCACGTTCACGTCCGGGTTGATCTCGTGGATCGCGATCTCGGCCGAGTCGACCTTCGGCACGCCGATGCGCTCGTTGGAGTGCGCGACCTGACGCTGCAGGTTGGAGAGGTCGACGACGTCGTTGTCGACGATGCCGATCGTCCCGACGCCGGCGGCGGCGAGATAGAGCGCCGCGGGCGAGCCGAGACCCCCGGCGCCGAGTAGCAGCACGCGCGCGTCGAGCAGCTTCATCTGGCCTTCGAGGCCGATCTCCGGCACGAGCAGGTGGCGCGAGTAGCGCTCCCGCTGCTCGCCGGTGAGCGCCCGCGGAACCTCGACCTCGTAGCCACGGTCCTTCCACAGGGTGATGCCGCCGCGCATCGAGGCCACGTCCTCGTAGCCGAGCAACTCCTGCATCGTGTGAGCGGCCAGCGCCGAGCGGTTGCCGGAGGCGCAGTAGAGGACGACGGGCTGAGACCGGTCGCTGACGGCGCCCTCGATGCGCGACTCGAGGTGGCCGCGCGGCACGTGGATGGCGCCCGGCAGGTGCGACTCCTCGAACTCGTGCTGCTCGCGCACGTCGACGATCACCGGAGCGTCGCCGTTCCCGTTCTGGCTCAGATCGTGGACGTCCTTTGGGTCGACCTCCTCGATCTGCTCCTTGATCCTGCGGATCACGTCTGTGCCGGAAGCCATCTCTCAGAAAACCTCATAAACCGGGTCGCAATTCAGTACTTCAGAAAGTGTAGCGCCCGCAGACGAAGACCGGGGCGCCCTTTCGAGCGCCCCGGCGAAGACCCAGACCTAGATTTTTCTCTGCGGAAGCTCCGGGGCAGAACCACCTGCCTGATCGAAGCCTCACCAACAGTTTCGGCCCTGCGGCGGGATGCCGATATGGGGTGGAGACCCCATTTCTCTTCGATGGGCGCATTCCGATCATGGACAGACCACGCATGACCCGCCGCGACGACTCCCTCATAGGCCAGATTGTCGCGGCCAACGTGGTGCTGTTCTCGCTGACCCTGCTCGCGGCCAGCGTGGCGGCGGGCCTCGACCTCGGCTCCAGCGACAAGCGCTGGGACTTCCTGATCCTGGCCCTTGCGATCGTCCTCACCCTGTGCACCAACCTCTGGATGCTCCAGCGTCGCTTCCGGCCGTTGGAGCGCCTGATCGAACAGATCGAGTCGATCGACCCGACCGAGCCGGCGTCGCTCGAGCTGCGCCGCAGCGACCCGGTCGAGGAGATCGACCGCCTGGCGAGCTCCTTCCACGGCCTGCTCGAGCGCATCGAGGACGAGCGCCGGCGTTCGGGCCAGTTAGCCATGCGCGCCCAGGAGGAGGAGCGTCGCCGCCTCGCGCGCGACCTCCATGACGAGGTCAACCAGGCACTCACCGCGATCCTGCTGCGCCTGGAGGCGCTGGCGCAGGAGACGCCGCCCGAGCGCGCGCCCGAGGTGGCCGAGCTGAAGCGGCTGGTGAACCAGGCGATGGACGAGCTGCTCAACCTGGCCCGCCAGCTGCGGCCTTCGGCGCTCGACGACCACGGACTGGTGCCGGCCGTGGAGACGCAGCTCAAGCGCTTCTCGGCGCGCACCGGAATCGAGGTGCGACTCGACACCCGCGGCGATCCCGACGCTCTGCCCGAGGTGGTGCAGACGGCGATCTACCGCGTCGCCCAGGAGGCGCTCACAAACGTAACGCGGCACGCGGGGGCGACGGTGGTGGAGATGGACCTGCGGGAGAACGAGGGCGAGGCGGAGCTGCGCGTGCGCGACGACGGCGGCGGCTTCGACCCGAGCGTCGTCGCGCAGACGAACTCGGAGGCCCCGAGCGGCGGGCTCGGCCTGATCGGGATGGCGGAGCGCGCCCGCCTCGTCGGCGGCGAGCTGGACGTGCGCTCGGCCCCGGGCGGAGGCACGACGATCACGCTCAGGGTGCCCACGTGATCCGCGTCCTGATCGCCGACGACCACGGCATCGTCCGCTCCGGCCTGCGCATGCTGATCGACCGCCAGCTCGACATGGAGGTCGTGGCCGAGGCGGACGACGGAGTCACCGCGCTCGAGTCGACTCAGGCGCACCGCCCCGACGTGGCGGTCCTCGATGTGTCGATGCCGCGCATGACTGGCCTCCAGGCCGCGCGCGAGATCCGCTCGCACGTGCCCGGAACGCGGGTGCTGCTGCTCTCGATGCACGACGACGAGCGCTACTTCCTGGAGGGGCTCGCGTCGGGGGCCTCGGGCTACGTGCTCAAGCGCGCGGCTGACACGGACCTGATCGGGGCCGTGCGCGAGGTCGCGGGCGGGCGGACCTTCCTCTCGAGCGACGGTCAGCGCGACCTGAGGGACGAGTGGCTCGAGGGCGGCCGGGCCGAGCCCGATGATCCGCTCACTCCGCGCGAGCTCGAGGTGGTCAAGCTGATCGCCGAGGCGCACACGAACCGCCAGATCGCGGAGACGCTCAAGCTGTCCGAGAAGACCGTCGAGTCGCACCGCGCCAACGTGCTCTCGAAGCTCGAGATGCGCGACCGAGTCGAGCTTGTGCGCTACGCGATCCGGCGCGGGCTGGTCGAGCCCTAGCGCGCGAGGCAGGTCGAGGTGCCGTGCGCCGGCAGCGCGCCGGACTCGGCGGCGCGCAGGCTCTAGCCTGACCCTCGTGCACGCGCGCGTTCTCATCGCGCTCTTCCTGGTGGCGGTCTTCGCGCTCGGCGCCGTGGTGCTCGCGGCCGACTCTCACGATGAGGCTGAGCTCCCCGGCTCGGGCACCAGCTTCGAGGGAGCGGTCATGCCCGCGGGCGTGCGGGCGCCCGACTTCACGCTGCGCGACCAGGACGGCGGGCAGGTGTCCATGCGCGACCTCCGCGGCCAGCCGGTGATCGTCACGTTCCTCTACACGACCTGCGACGACACCTGCCCGGCCCAGGCGCAGACGGTGCGCGGCGCCCTCGACGACCTGGGCAGGGACATCCCCGCGCTGGCGATCGCGGTGGACCCCCCGCGCGACACCCCCGACCGCGCGCGCGTGTTCCTCGCGAAGCAGCGCGCGCTCGGCCGGATCGACTTCGTGCTGGGCAGCCGGACCGAGCTGCGGCCGCTCTGGAAGGGCTTCTTCATCCGCCCGCAGTCAGTTGCCGAGGGGCACCAGGCCCGTTTCACGCTGGTCGACAAGCGCGGCTTCCAGCGGATCGGCTTCCCCGGCGACCAGGCCACGCCGGAGACGCTGGCACACGACATCAGGCTCCTGCAGGCGGAGTGAGCCGAAGGCCCGTCAGGCTTCTCCGACCACCCGAGTAGGATTTGCGGTTGTGATGTTCTCGACCAAAGCCGAGTACGGCATTCGCGTGATGGCGCACCTTGCTCGTCACGCCGACGGGGCCGAGGGCGGCGCGGCCGCCAATGGCCCGATCAGCCTTGGCTCGATCGCGGACGCCGAGGGGCTGCCGCTCGCCTACCTCGAGCACCTCGTGCAGCGGCTGCGCAAGGCGCAGCTGGTCGAGTCGCGCCGCGGCGCGCACGGCGGCTACACGCTCGCGCGTCCGGCGGCGGACATCACGATGGCCGAGGTGGTGGCCGCGCTCGAGGGCAACATCGCTCCGATCGAGTGCATCACCGCCGACGCCGACGGCGTGCTCACCTGCGCCCGCGAGGGCGCCGAGCCCTGCTCAACCAAGCTTCTGTGGACCCGAGTCCAGGGGTCCATCGTCCGAACCCTGAACGAGATGACGCTGGACGACCTGGTCCAGCCCTTGAGGAAGAAGGAACACGTAACCGCATGACGCTCGAGATCCAGAACCTGCACGTCCGCACCGAGGACCGCGAGATCCTCCACGGCGTCGACCTGACCGTGAAGCGGGGCGAGACGCACGCCCTGATGGGCCCGAACGGCTCTGGCAAGTCCACGCTCGCCAACACGCTGATGGGCAATCCCACCTACGAGGTCACCGAGGGTCGCGTACTGCTCGACGGCGAGGACCTCACCGAGGCCGATCCCGACGAGCGCGCCCGCGCGGGTCTCTTCCTGGCATTCCAGTACCCGGCCACGATCCCCGGCGTGTCGGTGGCCAACTTCCTGCGCATGGCGGTCAACGCCGGGCGCGAGGAGCCGATCAAGGTCAAGGAGTTCGGCGTGCTGCTGCGCAAGAACGTCGACCTGCTCAAGATCACCGGCGACTTCACCAAGCGCTACCTCAACGAGGGCTTCTCGGGCGGCGAGAAGAAACGCGCGGAGATTCTCCAGCTGGCCATGCTCCAGCCCGCCTTCGCGGTGCTCGACGAGACCGACTCGGGGCTCGACATCGACGCCCTGCGGGTCGTCTCGGACGGCGTGAACGCCATGCGCGGCGACGAGCGCGGCTTCCTGATCATCACGCACTACACGCGCATCCTCGGCTACGTGCGCCCCGACTTCGTGCACATCATGCTCGACGGCCGCATCGTCCGCGAGGGCGGCGCCGAGCTGGCCGACGAGCTCGAGGAGAAGGGCTACGAGTTCGTGCGCGAGGAGGTGGCCGGGAGTGCCGGCTAGCCGTGATTCAGTCGGTGCGCTGGTGGAGGAGCGCCGCAAGGCCGCCCTAGAGGCATACGAGGCGGAGCCGGTGCCGACCTGGCGCCGCTCGGGGTTCTGGACAACCACGCTGCGCGGCCTCGACCTCGACGCGCTCGAGCCGAAGCGCTACGACGAGGGCCTGCCTGAGCTCGACCTGGGCGACGAGGAGCACGCCGCGCTGATCGTGCAGTGCGGCGCGAACGTGGTCCACACGGACGTCGTGGACGAGCGCATCACCGTGATGCCGCTCGAGCAGGCGGTGGAGGAGCACGAGGAGCTGGTGCGCGAGTACTTCGCCAAGCGCCTCCCCCACGACGAGGGCAAGTTCGCGGCCGGCACGGCCGCGTTCTGGACCGGCGGCGTGTTCATCCACGTGCCGAAGAACGTGCAGATCGAGAAGCCGATCCAGGTGGTCTGGCTGATCGACGAGCCCGGCACCGCCCAGTGGGCGCACACTCTGGCGATCGTCGGCGAGCACTCCGAGGTCAAGATCCGCGAGTTCTTCCGCGCCCCCGACTTCGAAGGACAGGCGCTGCACTCGGGCGCCTTCGAGCTATATGCGCTGCCGGGCGCGCAGGTGGATTTGGCCCACTACCAGGACTGGGGCCGCGGCGAGGTCTACGACCTCTCCACGCGCCGGGTCGAGATCCGCCGCGACGCGCGCGTGAAGTGGGTGCCGATCCACCTCGGCGGGCGGCTCACCAAGCAGACGCTCGACATCATCACCGCCGAGGACGGGTCTGACATGAAGCACACCGGCATGTACTTCACCGAGCGCGACGAGCACCTCGACCTCTTCACCACGGACAAGCACGAGGCCGGCCACACCACCGGCGACACCGTCTGGAAGGGCGTGCTCACCGGCGAGTCGCGCGCTTCCTACGAGGGCCTGATCCACATCCTGCCGAAGGCCCCAGAGGTCGACACCTACCTGCAGACCCACCAGATGCTGCTATCGCCGAGGGCGCGCGGGGATGCGATCCCGTCGCTGATCGTGGAGGTCGACAACGTCAAGGCCTCGCACGGCGGCACCGTCGGCGAGCTCGACGAGGAGCAGATCTTCTACATGATGAGCCGCGGCCTGCCGCGCGCCGAGGCCGTGCGCGTGCTGGTGGAGGGCTACTTCGAGGAGGTCGTGCAGCGCCTCGAGGACCCGGGCCTGGAGGAGCTCGTGCGGCGCCGCATCGCGGAGAAGCTGAAGGGCGCCGAGGACCAGGTGCGCGAGTTCATCGGGGAGCGGGCGGAGGCGGTCTGATGGCCAGCGTCGCGGGAGGAACACCAAAGGCTCGCGCGCGCCGCGCGCCCGCCGTCCAGCCGTTCGCCGACGTGCGCGCCGACTTCCCGGTGCTGCAGCGCGAGATCAACGGGCACTCGCTGGTGTACCTCGACTCGGCCGCCAGCGCGCAGAAGCCGCGCCAGGTGATCGAGACGATGGAGCGCTTCTACTCGTACTCGTACGGCACCGTTCACCGCGGCGTCTACGAGCTCGGGCGCGAGGCCACCGAGCAGTTCGAGGGCGCGCGCGAGCGCATCGCCTCGTTCGTCGGCTGGGACCCCGCCTGCTCGATCTTCACCCGCAACGCCACCGAGGCGATCAATTTGGTCGCCTACGCCTGGGGCCGCGACAACATCGGCGCCGGCGACGAGGTGCTCATCACCGAGATGGAGCACCACTCGAACATCGTGCCGTGGCAGCTGTTGTGCGAGGAGACCGGCGCGCGGTTGCGCTACCTGTCGGTCATCGACTCGGGCGAGCTGTCGCTCGACGAGCTCGACGAGGTGCTGGCCGAGGGGCGCGTGAAGCTCGTCGCCGTTGCGCACGTGTCGAATGTGCTCGGCACGATCAACCCGGTCGGGGAGATCGTGAAGCGCGCCCGCGCGGCGGGGGCGGTCACGCTGGTCGACGGGGCGCAGGCGGTGCCGCAGATGCCGGTCGACCTCGGCGCGATCGACGCGGACTTCTACGCCTGGACGGGCCACAAGGCGCTCGGCCCGGCGACCGGGCTGCTGCACGGACGGCGCGAGCTGCTGCAGGAGATGCGGCCGTTCCTCGGCGGCGGCCACATGATCTCGCGCGTCGAGCGCGACCACTCCACCTGGAACGAGCTGCCCTGGAAGTTCGAGGCGGGCACGAACGCGATCGCCGAGGCGATCGGGCTGGGCGCCGCGATCGACTACCTGGCGCGGATCGGCATGGACCGAGTGCGCGAGCACGAGCGCGAGCTGGCGGCTTACGCGCTGGAGCGCCTACCCGAGGTGGAAGGGCTGACTCTCTACGGGCCCGACGGTGCCGACGGGCGCGGCGGCGTGGTGCCGTTCACGATCGAGGGGATGCACCCCCACGACATCGCCGAGCTGTGCGACCGCGAGGCCGTCTGCGTCCGCGCCGGCCACCACTGCGCGCAGCCGCTGATGCGCTGCCTCGGGGTGGGCGCCACGGCGCGCGCGTCGTTCCACGTCTACAACGTGCGCGAGGACGTGGACCGGCTGGTGCACGCGCTCGGCGCGGCGCGGGAGGTGTTCGAGCTTTGACGGACGCCCTCTACCGCGACTACATCCTCGACCACTACAAGAACCCGCGGAACTTCGGCGAGCTCCAGCCGCACGACCTCGAATTCCACGACCACAACCCGCTCTGCGGGGACGAGCTGGGCGTGCACATCGTCGTCGAGGACGGCAAGGTCGCCGGGCTGCGCTTCCACGGGCACGGCTGCGCGATCTCCCAGGCGACCGCCTCGATCACCTCGGAGGAGCTGGTCGGCATGCCGGTCGAGGAAGTCAGCAGGCTCGGCGCCGACTGGGTGATCGAGCAGCTCGGGATCGAGATCTCCCCCACGCGCCGCAAGTGCGCGCTGCTCAGCCTCAAGGTGATGCGCGGCGCGACGACGGGCGACCCGTCCTGGCCCGAGTAGGCAGCCGGGGGCTCACGCCCCCGGACCCCCGCTGGAGATTGGCTTCGCGCCCGGGCCCGAGCGGGCTAGCCGGCGCCCGACGCGGGGTTCGCGCGCGCCCATTCCACGATCCGCTTCGAGTCCTGGATCACCTCGCCGTCGTCGGTCACGAGCACCGGAACGATGTTCTGGCCGGTGAGCTCGCGTACCTCCTTGCGAGTCGGGTTGAGCGCGCTGCCGAGCACGCCGAGACCGTAGACCTTCTTCAGCTCCGGGTCCCAGCCGGCGTCCTTGAGCGCCTCGTAGGCGTTGTGGCAGGGGTGCCCGCCGGGGCGCGGCGTCTGAAAGGTCCCCCAGCAGATGTAGAGCTTCATGGGCGGACCTTATTCCACAGCGCCAGGAAGCCCGCGTACGTGCGCGCGAGCGGTCGCGAGCCCCAGGTCTTCTGAGCCAGCACCCGCAGGCGCGGCGCGATCCCGCGCGCGATCGCGGCCGCGCTCTCGCCCCTCGGGTCGTCGTTCCACACGTGCAGCTCCGAGCCGAGGTTGCGCCGGCTGCCGGAGGCACTTTCAGGAACGGGCCCGAGGGCGTCGGCACGTTGAGCGCCAGCCCGCCGAAGCGGTTCACGTCCCATGACTCGTAGGCCACGCGCATCGACGGGTGCACCTGCCCCAGCGGCCCGACCACGTAGTAGGTGGGGAACCAGCCGGCGTTCAGGATCCGGTGCCCGCGCGCGAGCAGTTCGCGCGGCGTCGGCCCGGCGTGGTGCCGAGGAAGGCGTCCGCTCCAGCGGTCAGTTCGTCCGCTCCCGCGTGCCAGTAGCGGCCGGGGAACAGCTGGAGGTACTCGAGGATCAGGTCGCGGCAGAAGCGCCGGGCGGCGGGGAGCGTGATGTCCAGCTTGTCCGCGTTCCGGACGCCCGCGCTGTCGGTGAGCTGGAGCTCCGGGTGGGCACCGAGCGCGGCCCGCAGATGCCCCGGCATGTCGATCTCACCGATCACGCGGATGTGGTGCCGCCGCGCGAACTCGACGATGTCGCGCACCTGCCGCTTGGTGAGGTACGCCGAGAGACCGCCTCCGGGTGGCTCTCGCTCTCGATCCGGAAGCCCTCGTTGTCCGAGAAGTGCAGGTGCAGCTGGTTGAGCTTCAGGTAGGCGAGCTGTCTGATCTCCCGCTTGATCCACGCGGGGCTGAAGTAGCGGCGGCCGTTGTCGATCATCAGGCCGCGCTCGGGGTAGCGCGGCCGGTCGCGCCCCCATCCCGCCGGGATCGCACGACCCTGACGCAGCAGCTGGAGCACGGTGCGGCTGCCGTAGAAGACGCCGGCGGTCGTGCGCGCCTCGACCCGCAGCGCCGCGCCTATGTCCAGCCGATAGCCCTCCCGCCCGAGCGCGGGATCGCGTGAGCCGAGCCCGAGCTCGATGTCGCCCGGCCGCGGCACGTCGCCCGACACGACCGGGCGCCTCAGCTCGTGCCCGAAGAGAAGGCAAGCCCCTCCGAGGCGACAACGATGCGGCTGGAGGCCCGCAACTCGAAGGCCCCGGGCGCGCCGTGCCACTCGCGCAGCGCCGGGATCGTGAGCGGCCGCTCAGCCGCGCCGGCGGCGGGGACGACCGATATCAGGACCGCCCCGGCGAGCACGGCTGCGACGCGATTGGCCCGCATCGCCCGCGACCCTAATGCATACCCTCACAATCCCGACTGGTGGAGTCAGAGGAGCCGCTTCGAGCGCTAGACTCGTGGGTGATGGCAGCCACTGACAAGACCCGCGTCGCAAAGCCCAGCCCGATCAAGGAAGACGAGCAGGGACAACTCGTCGCCAAGAAGGGCATCTCCCGTGAAGTGATCGCGGAGCTCTCCAAGATCAAGGGTGAGCCGGACTGGATGCGCGAGAAGCGGATCAAGTCGTACGAGATCTTCGAGCGCAAGCCGATCCCGACCTGGGGCGTCGACCTGTCGGACCTCGATCTCTCCGAGCTCGTCCTCTACTCGCCCCCCGAGGCTGGCCGCTTCGACAGCTGGGACGACGTCCCGAAGGAGATGAAGGACACCTACGAGAAGCTCGGCATCCCGCAGGCGGAGCGCGAGCACCTCGCCGGGGTCGTCGGCGTCTGGCGCCAGGAGCCCTTCTACGAAGGCCTCAAGCAGGAATACGCCGACATGGGAATCATCTTCTGCGCCATGGACACGGCGGTCACCGAGCACGAGGACATCGTGCGCGAGTACTTCATGAACAAGTGCGTGCCGCCGCAGGACAACAAGTTCTCGGCGCTGCACGGCGCGGTCTGGTCGGGCGGCTCGTTCCTGTACGTGCCCAAGGACGTGAAGGTCGACCTTCCGCTCCAGGCCTACTTCCGCATGGAGGGCGCCAACGAAGGCACCTTCGAGCACACGCTGATCATCGCGGACGAGGGCTCCGAGGTGAACTACATCGAGGGCTGCACCGCCCAGACCTACTCGGTCAACTCGATGCACTCCGCCGTCGTCGAGATCTTCGTGAAGGAAGGCGCGAAGGCGCGCTACACGACCGTGCAGAACTGGTCGAAGGACGTCTTCAACCTCAACACCAAGCGCGCCATCGTGGAGGCGCACGGGACGGTCGAATGGGTCGGCGGCTCAATGGGCGCCAAGAAGGTGATGCTGTACCCGGGCTCCTTCCTGATCGGTGAGGGCGCGCGCGCCGACCACCTCAACGTGGGCGTGGCGAGCGGCGACGTGTGGAAGGACACCGGCGCCAAGGTCGTCCACCTCGCGCCGAACACCAACTCCAACATCCTCGCCAAGTCGATCTCCAAGGACGGCGGGATCATGGGCTATCGCGGCCTGGTCCGCATGGGCCACAACTCGCAGGGCTCCAAGGCCCGCGTGCAGTGCGACGGACTGATGATGGACGACCGTTCGCGCTCGGACACCTGGCCCGACATCCAGATCCAGAACCCGCACGTGACCGTGGCCCACGAGGCCGTGGTCGGCAAGATCTCCGACGAGCAGCTCTTCTACCTGCAGTCGCGCGGCCTCTCCGAGGAGGAAGCCGCGGCGATGATCGTGAACGGCTTCATCGAGCCGGTCACGAAGGAGCTGCCGATGGAGTACGCGGTCGAGCTGAATCGCCTGATTCAGCTCGAAATGGTCGACTCGATCGGCTGAGCCGACTGCCGAGCAGCGCCAGCCTGCGTCATCGGGCGCGCGCCGGTTAGCCTCGCGGTGTGGCCGAGCTCGAGTTCAACGAGCGGCTCTCGGAGCAGATGGAGGTCGTGTACAGCAAGCGCGACCTGCTGCGCCGCCGGGGACTAGTGCATGAGGCGCTGGGCGCCGCTCCGGGTGAGCGCATCATCGATGCCGGTTGCGGGCCCGGTTTCTACGTGGCCGAGCTGCTCGACCGCGTGGGGCCGGCGGGAGAGGTGGTGGGGGTGGACGCGAGCCCGCAGATGCTGGCCCTCGCCGCGAAGCGCTGCGAGGGCCATGCCAACGGCAGCTTCCACGAAGGGGACGCCACGTCGCTGCCGGTCGAGTCCGAGGCGTTCGACCGCGCGCTCTCCGTGCAAGTGCTCGAGTACGTCGCGGACGTCCCGGCCGCGCTCGCCGAGCTGCACCGTGTGCTGCGCCCGGGCGGCCGGGTGCTGATCTGGGACGTGGACTGGGCCACGGTCTCGTGGCACTCCGGCGACCCCGACCGCATGGAGCACGTGCTGCGCGCGTGGGACGAGCACCTCTCAGACCCGTCCCTGCCGCGCACCCTGGCGGCCCGGATGCGCGCCGCGTTCGAGGCCGTGGAGGTGGAGGGCCACAGCTTCGCCACGGACGACCTCACCTCCGAGACCTACGCCGGCGCGCTGCTGCCCCTGATCGAGGACTACGTCGCGGCGCGCGAGAGCATCGGCGCCGAGCAGGCCGCCGCCTGGGCGGCGGAGCAGCGCGAGCTGGCCGAGCGCGGCGAGTCGTTCTTCGCCTGCATCCAGTTCTGCTTCACGGCTACGCGGCCGGCAGGATGAGGTGCAGGTCGCCGAGCTCGTGACGCAGGTAGCCCGCTTCGGCGGCCTCGTCGTAGGAGCGCTCCAGCAGGTCGGCGCCCGCGATCGCCTCGAGCATCGCAAGGTGGGACGAGTCGCGGTCGTGGAAGCCCGAGAGCAGGCCGTCCACCGCCCTGATCGGGGTGTCGGGCTCGATCACGAGGTCGGTCCAGCCCTCGCGGTCGCGCACCCGGCCGTCGCGACCCACCGCTGATTCGAGGGCGCGCACCGCCGTGGTGCCGACCGCGATCACCCGGCCGCCCAGCGCCCGCACCAGGTTGATCCGCTCGGCCGTGAAGCGGGGCACGCTGTACCACTCGGCGTGGGGCATCTCGCCGGCCTCCAGCGAGGACACACCCGTGTGCAGCACCAGCGGGGCCACGTCGATCCCCGCGCCCACGAGCTGGGTCACCAGCTCCGGCGTGAAGGCGCGCCCGGCGCTCGGCATCTCGGCGCTGCCGGGCGCGTTGGCGTAGACCGTCTGGTAGCGCTCCAGCGGCCACGGCCGCGTCGCATGCCCGTAGCGGATCGGCTCGCCGTGGCGCGCGAGGTAGTGGGGTACCGAGACCGGAAGGCGCAGCGAGGCCAGCCAGAGGCGGCCACCGCCGAAGCGCTCCAGCAACACCGCGGTCCCGCCGGCCGGCAGCAGGAGCACATCCCCCGCGTTGCCGCCGCGGAAGCGGTGGCCCCCGCGCCGCAGCTCGACGAGCCAGGCGGCGTCGGAGCGCCCGCGGGCGGGCGTGGAGAGGTGGATGCGCAGCTCCCCATCCGAAGTCCACACGGGGACCGCCGCCGGCATCGTGGCCGAGGTGTTGACCGCCAGCAGGTCGCCCGGCGCGAGCAGCTCGGGCAGCTCGGCGAAGCGGGCGTGTTCGATGGCGCCGTCGCGGTGGGCCACCAGCAGGCGCACGTCGTCTCGCCCGTGACCGCGCAGCTCCGCCGGCTCGTGCGCCTCGCCGGGCTGCGCGAGCTCGCGGGAAGCGGTGAGCGCGCTCACGGTGTGGCCGCCGCCGGCGGGGCGGCGAGCTCCCGCGCCGCGTAGCGACCGCTCGGCAGCTCGCCCTCGACCAGCGCCAGCAGCCCGGGGACGCTCTCCTCCGGCGGCGGGCGGTCGGAGATGTCCTCGCCGGGGAAGGCGTCCTGGTGCATGCGCGTGCGCATGTCGCCCGGGTCGACCGCGTACACGCGCAACTCGTGATGCTCGGCGCCCAGCACGCGGCTGAGCTGCTCGAGCGCCGCCTTCGACGAGCCGTATCCGCCCCAGCCCTCGTAGGGCTCGACCGCCGCGTCGGAGCTGACGTTCAAGATCCGAGCGCCCGCCGGCATCAGCGGCAGCGCGAGCTGGACCAAGGCGAGCGGCGCCAGCGTGTTGACACGGTAGACCTGCTCGAGCGCGGCCGGCGGGTAGTCGCCCAGCGCCGGCAGCGGGCTCGGCCCGAGCGCGCTCGCGTTGTTCACCAGCAGATCCACGCGCGGGCCGGCCGCGGCCACCAGCGCGCGGCGGTGCCGCTCGTCGGCAACGTCGCCGGCAACCGCCGTGACGTTCTCGCCGAGCTCCGCACGAGCCGCCTCCAGCTGCTCTGCGCCGCGGGCGTCGATCACCAGCCGCCAGTCCCGCTTCGACAGGGCCCGTGCCAGCGCGAGGCCGAGACCGCGTGAGGCGCCGGTGACGATCGCTGTGGAAGGCATCTACGCCGAGGCTAGGCGCGCGCGGCCCCCGCCACCATCGGGAATTGGTCCTAGGACTCCAGGAGGCCCATGCGCACGGCGTACAGCGCCGCCTGCGTGCGGTCGGTGAGGCCGAGCTTGCTGAGGATGCTGCTCACGTGCGTCTTGACGGTCTTCTCGGCTATCTCCAGGTCCCGGGCGATCAGCTTGTTCGGCAGGCCGCGGGCGATCAGCAGGAGCACCTCGCGCTCCCGCGCCGTGAGGGCCTCGTCGGCGGCCGGGCGGTCCGTCTCGGAGAACTCCTCCATCAGCCGCGCCGCCACCGCCGGGTGCAGCAGCGCCTCGCCGTCACCCACCGCGCGAATCGCCCGCACCAGCTCGGCCGGTTCCACGTCCTTCAGCAGGTACCCGGCCGCACCGGCGCGGACCGCCGGGAACAGCTTCTCGTCGTCGAGGAAGCTGGTCAGCACCAGCACCCTCGCCTGCGGCCGCACGTCGCGCAGCCGCCGGATCGCTTCCACGCCGCCCACGCCGGGCATCACGAGGTCCATCAGCACCACGTCCGGCTCGTGCTCCTCCGCCGCGCGTAGCGCCGCCTCGCCGTCGGCCACGTCGGCGACCACCTCGATGTCGTCCTGTAGCTCGAGGAATGTGCGCAGCCCCTGCCTGACCACCGCGTGGTCGTCAGCGATCAGGACGCGAATCTCCGTCACAGTCCACCTCCAGGCTGATCGTGGTTCCCCGACCGGGCGCGGAGTCGATCCGCAGCCGGGCCCCGAGCGAGCTTGCACGCTCCTCCATCGACGTGAGGCCGAGGCGGCGCGACCGCAGCCCGGCCGCCTCGGGCTCGAACCCGACGCCGTCGTCGGCGACCGTCAGCCGCAGCCTGCCTGTTTCCTCCTCCAAGCGGAGCTTGATGTGCTCGGCGCGCGCGTGGCGCAACGCGTTCTGGAGCGACTCCTGCGCGATGCGGAACACCTCCTCGTCCACCCCCGGGCGCAGCCGCGGCGCACCCGTCAGCTCGACCGAGATGGCGGCGCGGTGCGCGCGGCGCAGCAGCTCCACGTGCTTGCGCAGAGCGGCACCAAGGCCCTCGGTCTCGATCTCCGCCGGACGCAGCTGGAACACCAGCGACCGCAGCTCCACGACCGCCTCCTGCGCGAGCTCCTGCAGATGCTCCACCTGCTGGCGGGCGGCGCCCGAGTCGCGCTCGAGCAGCGTGGCCGCCGACTGCGCCGCCAGCACGACTCCGAACAGCTTCTGCACCAGCGAGTCGTGCAGCTCGCGGGCCAGCCGGTTGCGCTCCTCGACGATCGACAGCTCGCGGCTGCGCTCGTACAGGCGGGCGTTCTCCATCGCCACCGCGGCGTGCGGCGCGAGCAGCTCGATCAGCTCCTGGTCGCCCGGGTGAAACTGCTCGGCCTCCTGCTTGTCTGTCAGGTAGAAGGCGCCGATCACCTCGCCGCGCGCGACGATCGGCACGCCCAGGAACGAGCCCATCTGAGGATGGGCGGCGGGCCACCAGCCGCGGAAGCGCGGATCGCGCTTGATGTCGGCCGTGCGGTACGAATCCTCGGACTCGAGCGTCGCGCCCAGCAGGCCGTGCGTGCGCGGGAGCGGCCCCATCGCCTCCACCTCCTCCTCGGTCATGCCGGAGGTGATGAAGCGGGCGAAGTTGCCCTCACCGTCGGGCACCCCGAGCGCGGCGTAACGTGCGCCCACGAGCTCGCGCGCGGTGTGCACGATGCGCTGGAGCACGGTGTCGACCGAGCGCTCGCCGGCGATCGCCAGCACGGCGTCGCTCATGGCCCGCACAGCGCCGCTTCGGCCCTCGGTCATCGAGCGCCACGATACGGCGCGCCTGGGCGCGCCGCATCGGGCGTGGGGCCGAGTGAGCCCTGCGACCTTTGGCCCGTCTTCAGCCCTCGGCCGGCCGCGGGGCGGGCCCGCCACGCCGCCGGTGGTGGCGGATCAGCGCCAGCGCCGCCGCGAGCAGGGCCACCCCGCCGGCGATCCAGGGGAGCGGGGATGCGCCTCCAGCCGGCGCGGCCTCGTCCGGCGGTAGGACGACCTCGTCCACGCGGACCTGCGGGTGGCCGGCGCCGTCGACGCCTTCCAGAGCGCTCGCGGGGAACGGGACGAGGCCACGCGTGACCGCCGAGAACCGGCGTACGGCCGCGTTCGACACCGGCATCCAGGTATAGCCCTCCGCGGAGTCACCGCCGCGCATCAGGCCGGCGCTCGGCACGATCGCCAGCGGGAAGGTGTCGTGGTGGCCGCGGTCGACCTCCACCGTCATCCGAACCTCGTACCAGCCCGTGTCCTCGGCCGGGGGATTCGTGGGCGGACCGCCTTCGCTGAGAGCCCCCAGCGCATCGCGATCCTTGACGGTGCGGCAGTCGGAGGGACCGCAGACCTTGGCCGAAACCACCTTCTTGGCCTCCGCCTGGGCTGCCGGCAGGAGCGGAAGGGTCAGGGCGAGGCACAGCATCAGTCGTCTCATGACCCGGGTACAACCGCCGCGCCCGCGCGGTTCCGCGGTTCACGGATGCGCCCGGCGCTGCCGATGCCTGGGGGATGAGCGTCAACGACTTCGTGCTCGTGCAGGGCATGCACGACACCAAGCTCGCCCTGCGCCGCTGGAACGACCACCCGTGGCGGATGCTGCGGCCGTGGGCCACGCTCAGCCTGCTGATCGCGTGCGGCCTGCTGGCGGCGGTCTACGTGATCGCGGAGCTGAGCACGCCGGATCCGACCGACTACCTGATCCCCGGCTACAACTCGCGGGCGACGTTCCACGACTACCTGGCCGTGCTGTACCGCAACTCGCTGGTGCTCGCCCTGCATGCCATGGCTTGCGTCGCGGGGTTCATGGCCGGCAGCGCGTTGCCGCTGTCGGCGTCGAAGCGCAGCGGGATCTCGCGTTGGGTGCACGAGAAAGCCGGGCCGCTGGCGATCGCCTTCGTCATATGCGCCACCACCTTCTCGCTCTGCACCCAGGCCTACGTGATCGGCGGGGGTGCCGCGGCGATAGCCGCCCAGCTCGGGACCGGCCCCGGCGTCCTGCTGCTCGCCCTGGTCCCGCACGCGCTGCCCGAGCTGTTCGCGCTGTTCCTCCCGCTGGCGGCCTGGATCGTCGCCAGCAGGGGCGGCCAGTGGCAGGACCTGCTGGCCGCCACGTTCGTGACCGTGGCGATCTCGGTCCCCATCCTGTTGGCCAGTGCCGCGATGGAGATCTGGGTCGCACCCCACCTGCTGCACGAGATCGCGGCCCGTTGACGGCGACGGGGCGGCCGCAAGG
>JACCSF010000109.1 GCA_013813135.1 Thermoleophilaceae bacterium
GCTCTGCGCCGGCGCCCCGGGGGAGCTCGCTCTGTGGCTGGCCGGCCTCCACCTGGACGCGAAGGCGCGCGACGCGGTATCGCGGGCGGCGCGTGTGGCGCCGACCCTTGTGCGGGAGCTGCGGGAGCGCGAGCGGATTGCGTCCGAGCTGCGCGACCTGCTCGGGGGCGAGCCGCCCGAGGCCCTCGCGCTGGCGCTCGCCCTCGGCGCTCCCGCCGAGCCGATCCTGCGCTGGGTGACCGACCTGAGCGGCGTCCGGCTCGAGATCGGCGGCGCCGACCTGCTCGCCGCGGGCGTGCCGGAGGGGCCCGCCGTCGGCCGCGCGCTCGAGGAGACGCTCAAGCGCAAGCTCGACGGCCTCCTGGTGGGCCGAGAGGACGAGCTGCGCACCGCCCTGGAGCTGGCTCGATGATCGACATGCTCGAGCTGCCCGGCGCCCGAGCCGTGTTCTCGACCCGCCGGGGCGGCGTGAGCGAGGGCCCCTACCGATCGCTGAACCTCGGCATCCTCACCGACGACGAGCCGGATCGCGTGTCCGAGAACCGCGGCCGACTGGCGGGCGCGGCCGCCGTCGACGCGCAGAACGTGGTGATGGGCTGGCAGGTGCACGGGACAGAGCTGCGCGGCTGGGATGGCCCCGACCCGCAGCGCGCGTTCGCCGACCCCGGCGGGAAGGAGCTGCCCCGGGTCGACGGCCTCCTGACCGACCAGCAGGGGCTCGCGCTGCTGGTGCTGGTGGCCGACTGCTACCCGGTCGCGCTCTCGGACGGCGAGCGGGTGGCGATGCTGCACTGCGGCTGGCGCCCGCTCGCCGGCGGGATCGTCGAGAAGGCCGCCGGGGCCTTTGACACGCCGCCCGCCGCCGCCGTCGGCCCTGGGATCGGGGGCTGCTGCTACGAGGTCGGGCCCGAGGTGGCCGAGCGGTTCGCCGGCGTTCCGGGCGCCGTCGAGGGGCGCATGCTCGACCTGCGCCGCGTGATCGCGGCCAAGCTGGCGGGCGCCGGCGTGCGCGAGGTCGCGCACGTCGACCGCTGCACGAGCTGTGAGCCGGAGCTCTATTTCTCCCACCGGCGCGACCGGGGGCTGACGGGAAGGCAGGCGGGGCTGTGCGTGCTGAGCGGGTGAGCGAGAACCTGGAGCGGGTCCGCGAGCGGATCGGGCCCGAGGTCGAGATCCTCGCGGCGATCAAGTACGCCGACGCCGAGGACCTGCCGGCGCTGGCGGAGGCGGGCATCGAGCTGGTGGGCGAGAACCGCGCCCAGGACCTGCTCGCCAAGCAGGAGCGCCACCGCGACCTGTTCACCTGGGACTTCATCGGCGCCCTGCAGAGCCGCAAGCTCAAGGACATCGCGCCCAACGTGCGGCTGATCCACTCGATCGCGTCGGAGTCGGCGCTGCGGCGCCTGGAGCAGCATCCGGCCGGCGAGGTGCTGATCCAGGTCAACGTGGCGGGGGAGGAGTCGAAGGAAGGCGTCGACCCAGCCGAGCTGGCCGCCTACATCGAGCGTTCGCCGTCCCCTGTGACCGGCCTGATGACGATGCCGCCCTTCACGGAGGACCCCGAGCGCAACCGCCGCCACTTCGCTCGGCTTGCCGAGCTGGCGGCCGAGCACGGCCTCAAGCGCCTGTCGATGGGCACCTCGCAGGACTACGCCGTCGCCGTGGAGGAGGGAGCGACGATCGTGCGCCTCGGCAGCGTTCTTTACGAGGGCGCGTAGCCGACGCGCTCGAAGAAGTCCGCGATCGCCCCGGACAGCCGTGCGCCCTGCCAGGCCACCGGCGACTTGCCCTCGTCCTCTACCAACAGCTCGGCGTTGGGGAGCCGCTGGGCGTACTCCTCGGCGATCGACAGCCGGTGCATGGGGTCCATCTGGTCGCGGGAGCCGACCACCAGCACCGGCACGTGAACGCGCTTGAGCGCGTCGAGACCGTCCCATGCCGCCGAGCTCGGCACCTCACGCAGCGCCCGCGCGATCTCCTCCGGGCGCTCGTGGCGCTCCATCCGCTGCCGCACGGCCTCGCGGGCGATGCTGCGCCAGCCCTCGCCGGCACCGCCCTCGGGCTCCGCCACGTCCACGAACGCTTCGATCCCGCCTCGCTCCAGCTCCGACGCCATGCGCTCCCATGCGCCGCCGTCCACGTCCCCGGTGCGCCCGTGGCCCATGTAGGCCGGGGTGATCTGCACCAGCGCGGCCACGCGCTCGGGCGCCTCGAGTGCGAACGCCATGGCGGTCGCCGCACCCATCGAGCTGCCCACGAGCGCGACCCGGTCGAGGCCGAAGTGCTCGAGCACCGCCTCGAGGTCCTCCACGAGCTCGGGATAGGCGTAGCTCGGGCCGGGATAGGAGGCCCCGTGGCCACGGGCATCGTAGGCGATCAGGCGATAGCCGCGGCGCAGCAGGGCGCGTGAGCCCTGCACGACGTTGCGCCGTGTGGCCGACAACCCGTGCAGCAGCACCACCGCCGGCCCCTGCCCGGCCGTCTCGCCGTCGAGCACGAGCCCGGCACCGCTCGGAAGTTGGCGCACGACCTGGAAGGATTCTGGGTCCACCGGTCCTACACTGTGACAAGGACCCGCGCGCACCCGGCCGAGCCGGGCGCTTGCGGCGAAGGAGTTTCCCGCTTACGCGCGAAAAAGCACGCAGCATGGCGCTTCGCGATACATGGCACCGCACGCTGGTCTACTTCGGGCTCGCCGAGGAGGAAGACCCGCGCTACGAGGCGGTCCGTGAGCCCGAGCCCGAGGTGGAGCTCGAGGACCGCTACCGCGACCGGCCCAACGTGCGCCGGCTGCAGCGCCGCCGGCGTGACGAGATCGACGACATCTTCGCCGACGAGCCGCGCGGCGCCGGGCGCGAGACGCGCGTGCTGCGCCCGGTCGCCGGCAACGGCCGCGGCAATGGGGGGGACATCCAGGTGCACCTGGTCATCCCGAACAACTTCAACGACGCCCAGCAGATCGCCGACCAGTTCAAGGACGCGATCCCGGTGATCCTCAACCTCCAGGGCACCGACACCGAGCTCGCGAAGCGGCTGATCGACTTCGCCTCCGGCCTCACCTACGCGCTCGACGGGGGCATGCAGCGCATCGCCGACAAGGTGTTCCTCCTGACGCCCCGCAACGTGGAGGTGTCGGCGGAGGAACGCGCACGGCTGATCGAGAAGGGTTTCTTCAACCAGTCCTGATCGCGCCGGGCCCCGCGCCCGGCGTCACACGTGAAGGCCGCATTCGGTCTTGGCCTGTCCCGCCCAGCGACCTTCGCGGCCGGTGCCGGGCTGCGTGCACGGAGCGCAGCCGATCGAGGCGTAGCCTTGGTCGTGCCGGCGGTTGTAGGGCAGCTCGTGCTCGAACACGTAGCGCCAGACGTCGTCCTCAGCCCAGTCCGCGAGAGGGTTGTACTTCCACAGTCCGCGCGCGTCCCGGGTCCGCTTGGGTACATGGGCGCGCGTCGGCGACTGCTCCCGCCGCAGCCCGGTCAGCCAGGCCTCGGCTTCCGTCAGGGCGCGCTCCAGCGCCGCGACCTTGAGGGCGCTGCAGCAATGCTCCGCGCTCCACGGGCTGGACGCGATGCTGGATGCGTCCGCCACTTCCACGTGCAGCTCGTAGCGCTCTTCCACACGCCGCCACAGATCGTAGGTCTCCGGGAACAGCTCGCCCGTGTCGATCGTGAAGACGCGCAGCCGCGGCTCGATCGCGCTGAGCATGTCGATCAGGACGGTCTCCTCTTTTTGGAAGGAGCAGGCCAGCACGAGCCGCGGATGATGCAGGCGCACGGCGTGAGCGAGCACCTGCTCGGACGAAAGCTGCTCAAAGTCGTCCATCCCGTGCGAGCATAACGGTTGACAACCTGCACGTAAATCTGTTAGCGAACACATGACATGAAGATCACTTTCCTCGGTCATGCGGGGTTTTGCGTAGAAACGGCCGAGGTCATCGTGATCACGGACCCCTGGCTCTCACCCACCGGCGCGTTCGACTCGGCGTGGTTTCAGCTGCCCCGCAATCATCACCTCGCGGCGGTCGTCGAAGAGAAGCTCGGCGACGCTCAACGAGAGCGCTACGTCTACATCAGTCACGAGCACAAGGACCACCTCGACCTGGCATTCCTCGACAGCCTGCGCAGCCGGGACTTCACGGTGGTGATCCCGGACTTCCGGCGCAACTACCTGGTATCGGCTTTCGCGGACTACCGCTGCAAGGACGTGGTGGTCTGTGGCGACGGCGACACGGTCCCGATTCCGGGCGGAACGATCAAGCTGTACCTGGACGACTCGGAGCTGAACCGCGATTCGGCGATCCTCGTCAAGGCCGCCGGCCGGTCCTTTCTCAACCTGAACGACTGTCGCATCGTCGACGCGCTCCCCGGCATCGCGCGCGCCGAGGGCGAGCCGGACGTGTTCGCCTGCCAGTTCTCGGGAGCCGGCTGGCACCCAACGTGTTACGACTATCCCCGCGAGCAATACGAGCAGATCGCCCGCAAGAAGGTGCGCGCAAAGTTCAACGGCGTGGCGCAGGCGATCAAGACGCTACGGCCTCGCGTCTACCTGCCCTCGGCCGGACCGCCGTGCTTCCTCGACCCGGAGCTCGTGCACTTGAACTTCGAGCCCGTCAACATCTTTCCGCGCGCCGAGCAGCTGATCGAGTACCTCGACAAGCGCCTGCCGGGCTCCACGACGAAGTGGCCGGAGGTGATGCCGGGCGACACGATCGACGCCGCGACCGGGGACTTGGTGTACGAGGCAAAGGAGCGCCTCAACGGGAACTGGGAGGCCTACATCCGCGACTACGCGGGCGCTTTCGAGCTTTTCTTTGCCGCGCGCGCCGACCAGTACCGCCAGCAGGATGACGGAGAGCAGCTGCTCGCGCGGGTGAAGGCGGTGCTCGAGGAGAAGCTGGAGGGCCTGACGATGCACGACCGCGTCGAGACCCCGCTCTACTTCCGCCTCAACGACCTCCCGGACCGGATGCTGCGGGTCGACTTCCCGCCGCGGACGGTCGAGCTGGTCGACGGCCTCAGCGACGGCGACTTCTACTCGGTGACGGCCCCCTCGTGGGAGGTGGCGCGTGTCTTGGACAACAAGATCACCTGGGACGACTTCTCCCTGACGTTCCGGATGCGGCTCAACCGCGAGCCCGACATCTACCACACGGTGGTTCAGGGCTTCCTCCGGCTCGAAGCCGAGGACATGAACCGGTTCTGCGATCGCCTGCTGGCGATCGAGGCGAACCAGGAGCGCATCGTGGTGGAGGCGGACGGGACTCGCTACGCGCTCAACCGCTACTGCCCGCACCAGGGCGGCGACCTCAGCCGTGGCTGGGTGGAAGAGGGCCGCTACCTCACCTGTCCACGCCACCAATGGCAGTTCGATCTTGAAAACGACGGGGAGGCGAGGAACAACGTGGGCAGCATCAACGCCGTTTGCCTCGACGAGGATTGATGACCGAGTCGCGGGACAACCCGCCCCCAGAGCCGGAAGCCGTGCGCGAGAGCGTCGCGCTCGTCCGCGCCGGCCCGGTGGAGGTGGTCTCCTTCGGCGGCGCGCTGCCGCTTGCGGTGCGGCATGGGCAGGCGCTGACCAGGCCCCACTGGTGGTCCGCCGACACAGTGCCCGAGGCGTTCGCCGTCCCGCGAGCAGTCTGGGTGGCGCCGGTGTTCCTGGCGCTGTTCGTCGGGCTGTCCGCGGCGCTGGTGCCGCTGCTCGACGACCTGCAGGAGTGGTACGTCGAGCCGCTCGCGGTGATCTCGGGCAAGGAGCCCGCGGAATTGCTCGCTCAGGGAGGGTCGCTGGCGTTCCGCCCGTTCCTGGCCCTGCTGATCGTCCTGCTCAGCGCCTTCGCCGTCGGATCGTGGTCCGGCCGGGTCAGGCTCGCGCTCTTCGGATTGGCGTTCTACTTCGCCTCGATCCTGCTGGTCGACGCGGTGCTGGTGTGGTTCAGCGAGTCGTGGACGCCTTGGCCGTTCGCCCCGGTGGGCGGCATCGTCGCCGGCATTGCCGGGCTGCTCGTGATCGTCACCACCGTATTCATGCGGTACCTCCTGCCGGACGGCATCCGAGTGGTGGCGCGGCGGCGGCGGTCGCGCACCTACCTGCTCGTGTTCCTGGGCGCCGTCGCGGCCGCGGTGGTGCTCGCCGTCGCGTTCGGGCTCGTCCGAGACGCGTACTTCGACGGGCTGCACGTCCGGTTCATAGGCGGCCTGGACTCGACGGTGGTGATCTTCCTGCTCAGCCTGACCATTCTGCTGTACGTGGCCAGCGCGACGTTCGAGCACACGAAGCCCGCGACGGGGCCGCGGCTGTCGGTGGCGTTCCTGATCCCCGCTTACAACGAGGGCAGCCACTTGGGCGAGTGCATCCGCGCGATCGACGCGGCCACCGCACGCCACGTCGAAGGCTGCAAGCTCTACGTGGTCGACAACGGCTCCACGGACAACACGGCTGCGGTCGCGCGGGAGGCGCTTGCAGCCTGCGAAGCGGTCGAGGGCGAGGTGCTGACCTGCGCTGCTCCTGGCAAGGCGCGGGCGCTCAATGCGGGCCTGTCGCGCATCACCGAGGACGTCGTAATCCGGATCGACGCGGACACGATCGTCTCACCCGAGCTGCTGGAGACCGTGATGCCCTGGTTCTGGGACGAGTCGGTCGGCGGAGTGAGCGGGCTGCCGATGCCCAACGCGGACACCCCCCGCTGGCTGTCCCCGCTGCGCATCGCCGAGGTGTACTACGGCGTCGCCTTCCTGCGGGTGGCGCAGGGCGCGGCCGACGCCGTGATGGTGATGCCGGGCATGATCGCGGCATACCGGCGCGGCCTGGTTCAGGAGCTTGGCGGCTTTGCGGAGGGCATCAACGGCGAGGATGCCGACATCACCATGCGCATCGGACGGCTGGGATACCGCATCGTCACGGACCTCGACGTCCGCGTGCTCACCGAGGTGCCGGCGAGCGTGGCCCACCTGCGCGAACAGCGTCAGCGCTGGGCGCGCGGCCTGTTCCACATGGCTGGACGGAATATGTCGACGATCTGGATGCGGCAGGGCCTGCGCGGCCTCTGGGTGCTGCCGTGGTCCATCTTCAACGCCTCGCGCCGGACGCTGATGATCCCGATCCTGGCGTGCGCGGGGGTTGTCGAACTGCTCGACCCGAGCGTGTTCGCGCTGCGGGAGATCTCCGTCGTCGCCGGCTTCCTAGTCGGCCTTCAGCTTGTCGTCATCGCGTTGCTGCTGCTGGCGTACCGCCAGTTTGCGGCGCTTCCGTTCGTTCCGGCGTTCCTTCTGTTCCGCATGTTCCGCGCGTACACGGCGTTCGAGACGCTGCTCACGCTGCGCCTCAAGCCGGCGAATCCGGGCGGCGGCTAGCTCGGCCGGCTCCCGCCGGTTCCAAGCGCAGCCACGTGCCCGGTGCGGGGCGCCCTTGGGGCGTGCCGCGATCTCGCGCCAAGCCGAGGTGCTCGTGGTCAGGAAGTCATAGAGGCTGATGCCGACCGCACCGCACTCCCGGGTCGCCGCGAGGAAGCCGCGCATGCCGGCGCCGGTTGCCTGCCGGGCGGTCCCTCCGATGGCGTGCACCGGGATATCCCTGTCCCCTGTCAGCTCCCTGATTCCGGAGACGCTGTCGCGGGCGTAGGCACGGGCGTCATTGAGCGTGGTCGCGTGGAAGGTCCAGTACGCCATCGGGAGGAACACGTCGAACGCCTTTGCGAGCGACCTGTAGGGGAAGCCGGGCCAGGAATCCGGATAGAGGTCGAGCAGGCGAGGCGAGGGGACGATCGCGCCCAGCGCGTAGTCGTCTCCCACCGCGTCGCGGAGGCGCTCGGCCAAGCGCAGCAGGCGGGCGTTACGCGTCGAGACCGGGGCAACGCTGCGGACCTCGATGTCGAGGGCAAACGAATCCGGGCGCTCTCCGCCCGAGGTCTCGAACCGGATCGCGGCCAGAGCGCGACGGTAGTCGCGCTCTGGCCTCACCAGCGAAGGCTGGTACCAGGCGACGACCTCCATACCGTGACGGTGGGCCGCCTCGATGGTCTGCGAAACCGCTCGCGGCATGACCACGTCCGCCGCCTGGCTGTGGTGAGACGTCGCCAGAAACAGCGTCCGGACTCCCTTCTGCCTCATGGCGGCGATCGTCTTGTCCGCCCGCTGCCTGTTGTCCGGGTCCTGCCAGGTCTTCCAGTCCCAGTTGTCGAGCCAGGTGGCGAGGCCGCGGTAGGGGCCCAGGTCCGGGCTGGCCGTCTCACCCGCCGAGAGCAGCGCCCCCGAGGCCACGGCCGCAACAACGGCTGTAAGGATGATCGCAGCTATCGAGCGTTTCATGGAACGCAGCAGCAGGTTAACCCGCAGGGGTGGTAACGGGTTACCCCGCCGGAGTAGCAAGGGGTTAACTCACCAATGGTGTGACTGGTTACCTCGTTGCGGTTGGTGCTTGACATAACAATGCTCGCCGGGCTAGCTTGCATTATGCGGGTATTCATCGCGGGGGTCGATGGCTATTTAGGATGGTCACTCGCCCAGCACCTACTGGCAAGGGGACACGTCGTTGCGGGGGCGGATGCCTTCCTGCGCAGGCGCTGGGTCCATGAGATGGGGTCGTGGAGCGCGACCCCTGTGCACCCGATGCCCGAGCGGCTGGAGGCGCTCGAGGAGCATTTCGGGAGAACGGTTCAATTCTGGGAAGGTGACCTGACTCACTACGAGCTCGTCGCGCGGATCTTCGACGAGTTCCGGCCGGAGGCGATCGTCCACCTGGGCGAGTGTCCCTCGGCCCCGTACTCGATGATCGACGCGGAGCACTGCGCCTTCGTCCAGAGGAACAACCTGGTCAGCACGACCAACTTCGTTTTTGCGATGGAGGAGTTCGTCCCCGACGCTCACTTGGTGAAGCTCGGGACGATGGGGGAGTACGGCACGCCCAACGTGGCGATCCCCGAGGGGTTCTTCGAGATCGAGTACCGGGGCCGGACCGACCGAATGCCGTTCCCGCGTCAGGCGGGCTCGTGGTATCACTGGAGCAAGGTCCACGGGTCGAACAACGTCATGTTCGCCTGCAGGCTCTGGGGCCTGCGTGCGACGGATATCATGCAGGGGGTCGTGTTCGGCACGCGCATCGACGACATGGCGGAGGACGACCGGCTGCTGACCCGCCTGGATTTCGACCAGGCGTTCGGCACGGCGATCAATCGCTTCTGCTGCCAGGCGCTGATCGGCCATCCGTTGACGCCCTTCGGCCTCGGCCATCAGAAGCGCGGCTTCCTGCCGCTGCGGGACTCGATGCAGTGCCTCACGCTGATCCTCGAGAACCCGCCCGACCCGGGCGATTACCGGGTGTTCAACCAGTTCCAGGAGGTCTTCGACATCACGGAGCTGGCGATGAAGGTGCAGGCGGCAGCCGGCGAGATGGGACTCGACGTCGAGGTGCGCAACATCGAGAACCCGCGCTTGGAGCTCGAGGACCACTTCTACGCTCCCGACCATCAGCAGCTGTTCGACCTCGGCTACAGCCCGTCCGACGTGGAGGAGGAGCTGGGGATGATGCTGATGCACCTGCAGCGGTACACGGATCGCATCCAGGCCAAGCGAGAAGTCTTGATCCCCGACGTCCGCTGGGACGGCAGAAGGGAAAAGACGCGCTTCCTCGACTCGCTGGTCACGTCACAGCCGGCACCGTCTTCGCGGTTCGCCCGCGCCACGCCCGAAACCGAGGATGTCGACAGCGAGGAGCCCGCGCTGGGCTAGTCGTCGCCCGGCGGAGGGCCGAGGAAGGTGGCCCATACCGACCGGCCGTCGGTCGCTATCCGGTTCGGTCGCCTGGGCACCTGGATCGTTGCCACCACTCGTCCCCTCACGGGGTCGATGCGGGAGACCGTTCCCGACCCGCTGTTGGCGACCCAGACGGACCCCCGGCCGACGCACACGTCGGTCGGGGCG
>JACCSF010000131.1 GCA_013813135.1 Thermoleophilaceae bacterium
CGCCTGCCTCGAGCAATCCGCATCCCAGTTGCTGGCCTTCGCCCTTGCCGGGACGGATGGCGTGCAGCAGGCGGCCGAGCGGGTGCTGAACAAGCAGCGCTTCGACGGCGGCTTCGGCCTGTGGTCCGCCCAGGGCGAAATCCAATACTGGACCGGCGCCTATGCTACCGAGGCCCTGCTGCGCGCCCGCGCCGCCGGCGCCGCCGCCACCACCACGCCCGTGGCCGTGGCCGTGCGCCCGCTGCGGCTCGCCTCCGTCGGCGACATCAATCTCGGCGACGTCCCGGGCGACGCCATCGCCGCCAACGGCCCCGAATACCCCTGGCAGGGCACCGGCAAGGCCCTCAAGACGGCCGATCTCGCCTTCGGCAACCTCGAATGCGCCGTGTCCACGCGAGGCGAGCCCTTTCCCAAGCAGTACAACTTCCGCGCCACCCCGGCGGCGCTCGCCGGTCTGCGCCGCCACTCCGGCATCGATGTCCTCAACCTCGCCAACAACCACGTCGGCGACTACGGCCCCACGGCGACGGTCGACACCATCCGCGGCGTCGAGCGCCTCGGCATGAAGGCGGTCGGAGCCGGTCCGAACCTCGGCCGCGCCCTCGCGCCCCAGGTGGTCAGGCGGCTCGGCCTGCGCGTTGCCTTCGTCGGCTTCTCCGAGATCGCGCCGGTGGAGTTCGCGGCGGCGAAGGGTCGCCCGGGCACCGCCTGGGCCAGCCCGGACCAGATCGCCGCGTCCGTGCACGCCGCGCGCCGCAAGGCAGACATCGTCGTCGCCACCTTCCACTGGGGCACCGAGAAGCAAACGCTCGAGACCGCCCAGCAGCGCGAGCTGGCCGACGTGGCCGTGCGCGCCGGCGCGCAGGTCGTCCTCGGCGCCCACCCGCACACGCTCCAGCCGGTGCGCCGCCAGGGCGGCGCGATCGTGGCGTACTCGCTCGGCAACTTCGTGTTCGGCGCCCAGTCGCCGGAGACCACCTCCACCGGCATCCTCGAGCTGGACCTGACCGCCGAGGGCGTCAGCAGGGCGAACTGGCGCGCCGCGCGTATCTCCGGCGGCCGCCCCCTGTTCGAGAAGCAGGCCCCGCGCCGCCTGCCGCTGCGCGACGGCCTCGCGATGGAGGCCGGCGTGAACCTGCCCGAGCTCTGACGTTACGGGCATGCGCTCGCCGGAGCGCTCCCGCCCGAGGATTTTTGAGACCCTTGGACCGAATGGCGGTCCCCGCCCACTGAATTTCCTACGCGGGGCCAAGGACATGACACCCGCTTCCAGCCAGGCTTGCGCGGCATGAGGCCGTCGCTGCCCGACTGGGCGATCTGGAACTCCGATCCCGGCCGCCCGGCGTGGACGGTCGGCATCGAGGAGGAGGTGATGCTGCTCGACCCGGACAGCTGGTCGCTGGCACAGCGCATCGACAGCCTGCTGCCCGAGCTGTCGCCGCGGCTGGCGGGGAGCGTGAGCGCCGAGACGCACGCATGCACGCTCGAGCTGGCCACGGGTGTACACCCGAGCGTGCGTAGCGCTGCAGCCGAGCTGTACTCGCTCCGCGTCGCGCTGGCGGGGGAGCTACGGCCGCTCGGGCTGCAACCGGCGGTGGCGGGCACCCACCCGCTTGCTCTGGGCCACGAGGTCGAGGTCTCGGGCGGCGCCCGCTACCAGTTGCTCCACGAGGGCCTGCGCGTGCTGGCGCGCCGCGAGCCGACCTTCGCGCTCCATGTCCACGTCGGGGTTCCCGACCCCCACCTGGCCACCCGCGCCGTCGACCGCCTGCGGGCACACCTGCCGCTGATCCTCGCGCTATCTGCCAACTCCCCGTTCTGGGCCGGTCGCGACACCGGCATGGCCTCGGTGCGCACGCCGCTGTTCCAGGCCTTCCCGCGCGCCGGGGTGCCGCGCCGCTGCGGGAGCTACGAGACCTACGTCGAGCGTCTGGACGTGCTGCTTCGCGCGGGGGCCTTCCCGGAGCCGACCTTCGTCTGGTCGGACGTGCGGCTGCAACCGCGCTTCGGCACCGTCGAGGTGCGCGTGGCCGACGCGCAGACGAGCGTGGCCGAGGTCGCGGCGATCGCCGCGGTGATCCAGGCGCTGGTCCGGATCGAGGCGACCGAGGAACTCGCGGACGAGGCGCTGGTGGAAGCGCACGAGGTCATCGAGGAGAACCGCTTCCTCGCTGCCCGCGACGGCATGGCCGCACGGCTGGTCGATCCCGCCACCGACGAGCGGGTGCCCGCCGCCGAGCAGTTCTCCGCGCTGCTCGAGGCCTGCGCGGACCACGCCGGCGCGCTCGATTCCCGGGTGGAGCTGGAGGTGGCCGCCGTCCTCGCGCGGCGCTCGGGCGCCGAGCACCAGCGCCAGCTGGCGCACAACTACGGCATGGAGGGAGTGCTTCCCGAACTGGGCAGGGCCTTTCTCGACTCCACCTCGCTGGTCGCTCACGTGGCCGCGCTGGCCGCGGCTAGGTCTTGACCAGGTGGCGGTAGCTGTCCTGGTTGTCGCGCAGGAACCCGGCGAGCGAGATCGGCTTGCGTCCGGTCAGCCGCTCGACGTCCTCGCTGACCGGCTCGAGCTCCCCGGCCGCGATCGCCGCGTATGAGGTGACCCAGCCCTCGATCTCCCACTCCGGAGCGCCGCTGGGAGAGCGCGACGCGCGCGCCTCGGGCACGTAGGTGACGAGTCGCCCGGCCGCCTGCCCGACCTGCTGGGCGACCTCGGCGAGCGTGAGCGCCTCCGGGCCGGTCATGGCGTAGGCCGCGCCGGCGTGGCCGTCCTCGGTGAGCGCCACGGCGGCCGAGGCGGCAATGTCGTCGCGGGCCACCACCGCCGCCCGCCCGTCGCCGGCGGGCCCCCGGATCACCCCGCCCTCGCCGACGAACACCGGCATGAAGTCGAGGTAGATGTTGTCGCGCAAGAACGTCCAGGCAAGCGGCGTCTGCTTGATGTGCTCCTCGGTGTGGAAGTGGTCGCGCCCGAAGGTGAACGTCGTGTCCGGGGCGGCGCCGAAGAACGACGTGTAGACGATCCGCTCGACGCCCGCCGCCACCGCGGCGTCGACCGCGACACGCCCGCCGAGCGCTCCGCTCGCGCCCGTGACCGCGATCATCGCGGCTCTCCCAGGCCCAGGCATCAGCGGGCGCCCGGGGGCGTGAGCCCCCGGGCCGTCACGAGGACGGCGTTGTTCTGAGGGTCGCGCGTGAGGAACCCGCCACTCCGATCCTCCACCGGCGCACCCGCGGCGCCCAGCCGCTCGCGCACGGCCGCCACGTCGCGGGGCTCGGGCAGGACGACGGTCCAGTGGCGCAGGCCGACGGTGCCGGCGGGCATCGGCGGCACGCCCTCGCCGCGCCAGGTGTTGAGGCCGAGGTGATGGTGATAGCCGCCGGCCGCGATGAACGCGGCGCTGGGGAAGCGGGTCATGACCTCGAAGCCGACCAGGTCGCGCCAGAACGCCAGCGCGTCCTCGACGTCCCCGATGTGCAGGTGCAGGTGCCCCACACGCATATCGGGTGAGACGTGGGCGGGCGCCTCCGCACCCTCGACGAGCGCCATCAGCCCCTGCATGTCGAGCGGCTCCGGCCCGCCGAGGGCCGTCGGGTCGCTGAGATCGCCCCAGTGTTCGCGCGAGCGGTCGGCGGCAAGCTCGATCCCGTTGCCATCGGGGTCGGACAGGTAGATCGCCTCGGAGATCTTGTGGTCGGAGGCGCCGCTGACCGGTGTGCGGCTCGCGATCAGCCGCTGCGCCGCGCGAGCGAGCTCGATTCGCGACGGGTGCAGCAGCGCGAAGTGGTAGAGGCCGGCGTGCCGGCCCGCTGGCCGCGCGTCCGGCTGCGCCCTCAGCACCACCAGGTCCTCCCCGCCCGCGCCGAGCGCCACCCCGGAGCCCTCGCGGCGCGCCACACGCAGGCCGAGCGCGGACTCGTAGAAGGGGATGGAGCGGTCGAGGTCGGTCACCGTGAGGTGGACCGCGCCCAGGCGCAGGTCGTCGGGGAGCGTCGCCTGGTTGGCGGTTGAGGCCGAAGTAGTGGTCATCAACCAGGATTCTAGAGCCCGAATCGCGAGCTGACCGCCCGGAAGCGCGTGCGATTCGTCCGATCTGTGACGAACGCCTCACACTTGGTGCGACCGCTGCGAGAGGCTCTGCCGGACAAGGCGCTCCCGGCGCTCGAGCCACAGAAAGGCCCTCCGATGAGCTACGCAGCCCCCTTGGCCTACGCCGCCAACGCGTTGTCATACGACCCGTACGCCGGCGCGAGCCACCACCCTCGCCCCGTGCGGCAGCGCCGCCGGCGCATGCGCATGACGCTCCTGCCGGCTCTGCGTCCGCGCCGCCAGACGACCGCTCCGGCCACGCTCGCCACCGGTGGCGGCAGCTCGCGATGACGACCGAGCCTCGGCTCAGCCCGCGCTTCGAGCGCAGCGCCACGCCGCCGCCCGGTCACGCCGAGCCCGGCGCGATCCGCCCCGATCGCCTTACGATCTGGCCGACGGAGGACGGCTGCTACGGCATCGACGTTCGCTGGCACGGCCGCGAGTGCATGCTGCGCGCGGTCGTGGTGCGCCGTCTGCTGGCCGAGGCCGGCCTCGACGCTCAGGCCGGCAACTCCCAGGACGGCCGCTTGTGGGAGCTGCGCGTGGGGCCCGTGCCCGCCGATCAGGTGGCGAAGGTGATCGAGGCCTACATCTGGTAGCGCCGGGGGCGTAGACTCGCCGGGAGACCGTGGCGCACGCCCTCGACGTCGACGAGACGCTCATAGACACAGTCTGCTCGCGCCTTCGAAAGCATCTGAACGGAGACGACGCGACCCGGGCGGAGGCCTTCGCCCGCCAGTACTACCGCTGGGTTTCGCAGGAGGACATCGCCGAGCGGCGCGACCTCGACCTGTACGGCGCCGCCCTCGCCCACTTCGATCTGATCCGCCGGCGCGCGCCGGGCGACACCAAGGTCCGCATCTACAACCCCCAGTTCGAGGTGCACGGCTGGGAGTCGCCGCACACGACGGTGGAGATCGTGACGGACGACATGCCGTTCCTGATCGATTCGATCGGCATGGAGCTGAACCGGCGCGGCTTCGGCGTGCACCTGATCATCCACCCGGTCATCCAGGTGCGCCGCGACGGCGGGGGCCGCCTGCTCGAAGTGCTGCCCCACGGGGCCGACGCCGATGGCACGCTGGCGGAGTCCGTCATTCACCTCGAGGTGGCGCGCCAGACCGATCCGGCCGAGCTCGAGCAGCTCGAGGCCCACCTGGTGCGCGTGATCGACGAGGTGCGCGCGGCGGTGACCGACTGGCCCGAGATGCGCGCCCGGGTGCTCGACGTGGTCGCCGAGCTGGGCACGGACCCGCCGCCGCTGGAAGCCGACGAGGTCGCCGAGTCGAGGGCGTTCCTCGCCTGGCTCGAGGACCACAACTTCGTCTTCCTCGGCTACCGCGAGTACGAGCTGTCCGGCGAGGCGGGCGAGCTCAGCCTCGTCTCGTTGCCCCACTCGGGGCTGGGCATCCTGCGCCAGGCCAGCGGCAACGAGAGCTCGCGCGGATTCGACAAGCTGCCGCCGGCCGTGCGCTCGCGGGCGCTCGAGCCGTACGTGCTCAACCTCACCAAGGCCAACTCGCGCGCGACGGTGCACCGGCCGGTGTACCTGGACTACGTGGGCGTCAAGCGATTCGACGCTGAGGGCAGGGTGATCGGGGAGCGGCGCTTCCTCGGCCTCTACACGCACACCGCCTACCAGGCCAGCCCGCGGGAGATACCGATGCTCAGGCGCAAGGTGGATGCCGCGATGAGGCGCGCGGCCTTTCCTGCCGGGAGCCACGACGAGAAGGCGCTGCTCGAGATCCTCGAGGGCTATCCGCGCGACGAGCTGTTTCAGATCTCGACCGATGACCTGTTCCGGATCAGCATCGGGATCCTCCACCTCGGGGCGCGCCAGCGGGTGCGGCTGTTCGTGCGCCGCGACACCTTCGATCGCTTCATCTCGTGCCTCGTCTACGTACCGCGCGACCGCTTCAACACCGAGAACCGGCGCCGGATCGAGCGCATCCTCACGCGGGCGGCCGGCGCGACCAGCGTCGACTACACCACCCGTGTCTCCGAGTCCGTGCTCGTGCGGCTGCATTTCCTGGCCTACGTGGAGCCCGGCACGCTTTCCGGGTTGGACGAGCGCAAGACCGAGACCCTGCTGGTCGCGGCCACCCGCTCGTGGGGGGACGACCTCGAGGAGGCGCTGCTCGACGAGCACGGCGAGGAGCGCGGCGCGGTGCTCTACCGCCGCTACGGCGAGGCCTTCCCGCCCGCCTATCGCGCCGACTGGGTGCCGCGCTCGGCGGTGGCCGACATCAGCCGCATCGAGGAGCTGGACGAGCCGGACGACCTCTCGCTGCGCCTCTACCGCCCGCTCGAGGGTCCCGGGGGCGCGCTGCGCGCGAAGGTCTTCCGGGCGGGGCCGCCGCTGGCGCTCTCCGACCTGCTGCCGCTGTTCGAGGACATGGGCGTGGAGGTGGCGGACGAGCGCCCCTATGCGATCGGCCCGCGCGACCGCGAGGGCGTGTGGATCTACGACTTCGGCCTGACCTACTCCGGAGACGACGAGCTCGAGACGGATCGCATCAGGGACGCGTTCCAGAACGCGTTCATCCGAGCCTGGCGCGGCGACACCGAGAGCGACGGCTACAACCGGCTGGTGCTGCGCGCCGGGCTGACCTGGCGCGAGGCCACGGTGCTGCGCGCGATCGGCCGGTACCTGCGTCAGGCCGGCACCACGTTCAGCGACCGCTACGTGGAGCAGGCGCTCGTCGGTCACCCGCGGGTGGCCCGCCTGCTCGTCGACCTGGTGCTCGCGCGCTTCGACCCGCAGGCGGCCGACTCCGAGGAGGCCGACCGACTGGTCCAGAGCATCGAGGAGCAGATCGACGCGGTCGAGAGCCTCGACCAGGACCGCATCCTGCGCAGCTTCCTGGGCGTCCTGCGGGCCACGCTGCGGACCAACTTCTTCCAGCGCGCCGCCGACGGTACGCGCAAGCCCTACCTGTCGTTCAAGCTCGACCCCGAGCAGCTCCCGTGGCTGCCCCTGCCGCGACCGCGCTTCGAGATCTTCGTGTACTCGCCGCGCACCGAGGGCGTGCACCTGCGCGGCGGCAAGGTGGCGCGCGGAGGGATCCGCTGGTCGGACCGGCGCGAGGACTTCCGCACCGAGGTGCTCGGGCTGATGAAGGCGCAGATGGTCAAGAACGCGGTGATCGTGCCGGTGGGCGCCAAGGGCGGCTTCGTGGTGAAGCGGCCGCCGCCGGGCGACGACCGCGACGAGCTGGTGGCCGAGGGCGAGGCGTGCTACCGGATCTTCATCAGCGGGATGCTCGACCTCACCGACAACATCGCCGGCCAGGAGATCGAACCGCCGCCCGACGTCGTGCGCTACGACGAGGACGACCCCTACCTCGTGGTCGCCGCCGACAAGGGCACGGCGTCGCTCTCGGACGTGGCCAACGGCGTCGCCGGCGAGTACGGCTTCTGGCTCGGCGACGCGTTCGCCTCTGGCGGCTCCAGCGGCTACGACCACAAGCAGATGGGCATCACCGCCCGCGGCGCCTGGGAGTCGGTGAAACGCCACTTCCGCGAGCGCGGGCACGACGTCGACGAGCAGGACTTCACGGTCGTCGGCATCGGCGACATGTCGGGCGACGTCTTCGGCAACGGGATGCTGCTGTCGAAGCGCATCCGGCTGATCGGCGCCTTTGATCACCGGCACGTCTTTCTCGACCCCGACCCCGATGCGGCCCGCGGCTGGGACGAGCGCCGGCGCCTGTTCGAGCTCAAGCGCTCGTCCTGGGCCGACTACGACCGCGAGCTGATCTCCCAGGGCGGCGGCCTGTTCTCGCGCGCGGCAAAGTCGATCCCGCTATCGCCGCAGATCCGCGCGGCGCTCGACGTGCGCGACGAGGCGCTCGCCCCCAACGACCTGATCCGCGCGCTGCTGCGGGCGCCGGTCGACCTGCTCTGGAACGGCGGAATCGGCACCTACGTGAAGGCGAAGGCCGAGTCGCACGCCGACGCCGGGGACAAGGCCAACGACGCCGTGCGCGTCGACGGCGCCGAGCTGCGCTGCCACGTGGTGAGCGAGGGCGGCAACCTCGGCCTGACCCAGCGCGCCCGCATCGAGTACGCGCGCGGCGGCGGCCGCATCAACACGGACGCGATCGACAACTCGGCCGGCGTGGAAACCTCCGACCGCGAGGTGAACATCAAGGTCCTGCTCGACCAGGCCGTGGCAGGCGGCGACCTGACCCGAAAGCAGCGCGACGAACTGCTCGTGGAGATGACGCCGGCCGTGGCCGAGCTGGTGCTGACCGACAACTACGAGCAGACCGAGACGCTCTCGCTGGCGGAGGCTCAGGCGGCCGGGATGGTCGACGTCCACACCCGGTTCCTCGAAGCGCTCGAGCATTCGCGCAAGCTCGATCGCGAGCTGGAGGCGCTGCCGAGCGGCGAGGAGCTGGCGGAGCGCAGCCGTGAGGACCGCGGGCTGACGCGTCCGGAGCTGGCGGTCGCGCTGGCCTACAGCAAGATCGACCTCTACGCGGAGCTGCTCGACTCCGATGTCCCGGAGGACCCGCACCTGTCGGTCGAGCTCGACCGCTACTTCCCGGCGCCGCTGCCCGAGCGCTTCGCCGACCAGATCCGCGGCCACCGGCTGAGGCGCGAGATCATCGCGACGCAGGTGATCAACAACATGGAGCACGGCGGCGGCATCACGTTCCCCTTCCGGCTGCACGAGGAGAGCGGGGCGCCGGCCTCGGAGATCGCGCGGGCCTACGCCGCTGCGCGGGACATCTTCGGGATGCGCGCGCAGTGGGCCGAAATCGAGGCGCTCGACAACAAGGTGGCCGCCGAAATGCAGGTGCAGCTGCTGCTCGAGGGGCGCAGGCTGGTCGAGCGCGGGTCGCGCTGGCTGCTCGCCCACCGCAGCCGTCCGCTCGACATCGGCGCGACCGTGCATTTCTTCTCTCCGGGAGCGGCCGCGCTCGCGAAGTCGATCCAGCGTCTGCTCGGCCCCTCGGACGTCGAGCCGCTGATGGTCCAGGCTGACGAGTTCGAGCAGGCGGGGGTGCCGCCCGGGCTGGCCAGCCGCGTGGCGAGCATGGCGACCATGTTCTCCACCTTCGACATCGTCGAGGTGGCCACGGATACCGGCCTCGAGGTGGCGGAGGTGGCCGCCGTGCACTTCCGGCTCGGCGAGCGCCTCGAGCTGCACTGGCTGCGCGACCGGATCGTGGCTCTCCCCCGCGACGATCGCTGGCGCGCGCGGGCGCGCGCCGCGCTACGCGACGACCTCTACAGCCTGCACCGCAGCCTCACGGCCGAGGTGCTGCGCGACACCGAGCCCGGGGGCTCGGCGAGCGGGCGAGTCGAGGCCTGGGTGGAGCGCAACCCGGCGTCGGAGCGATGCCTCCAGACGCTGGCGGAGATCCGCGTGGGACACGTGTTCGACACGACCACGCTGCCGGTGGCCGTGCGCGAGGTGCGCAACATGCTCCTGGCGGGCGCGCGCTCCTAGGCGGCGTCGCGTTCCTAGGCCGCGTAGCGGTCCGCCGCGCGGGCGCGGGCCTTGGCGGTTTCCGCCTCGCGGTCCTTCGGCGGGGCGTTGGTGACCAGCTCGGCCAGCAGCTGCGACGAGATCTCGGCCACGGAATCCACGGCGCGCTCGAACGCCTCCTCGTTGGCCTGTGACGGCTTGGAGAAACCGCTGATCTTGCGCACGTACTGCAGCGCGGCTGAACGCACCTCGTCCTCGGTGGCGGGCGGCTCGAAGTTGTAGAGGGTGCGGATGTTGCGGCACATACGGCGGAGGCTACTGACCACTCAGGCCTCGCGATAGGCTGGCGCGCGGGTGCGTGACCTCCTCCAGGATTTGATGGACGCCGCTGCAACGCGGGCGCAATACGCGGATGCGCGGTTCGTCCGCACGCAGTCCGAGTGGCTGTCCACGCGCAACGGCGCCGTCGACCAGGTCGACTCGCAGGATTCCGAGGGCATCGGCGTGCGCGTCAGGGTCGGCGGCTCGTGGGGCTTCGCTGCGGTGCGCGGCATGCACAAGGCGAGCGCGGAGGCGGCGCTCGAACGCGCGCTGGCCGTGGCCGCCGCCCAGCCCCCTTCGCGCGGTGCCGCGCTGGCCGAGGAGCCGCCCGCCCTCGGCACCTACGAGAGCCCGGCGGAACGCGATCCGTTCGAGGTGCCGCTGGAGGACAAGCTCGCCGTGCTGGGGGCGGCCGACGCCGGCCTGCGCACCGAGCCCGAGGTGGCCGTCACGTTGGCGCGCTTTCAGGCCGTGCGCGTGCACAAGCTGTTCGCCTCCACCCAGGGCGCGCTCTGCGAGCAGGTGCTCACCGAGTGCGGCGGCGGCCTGGCGGCCGTCGCGGTGAACGGCGAGGAGAGCCAGATCCGCTCGTTCCCCACATCGCACGGCGGCCACATGGAGCAGGCCGGCTACGAGCGCTTCATCACGCTCGACCTGGCCGGCGAGGCCCCGCGGGTGTCCGCGGAGGCGGTGGCGCTGCTGGGCGCGCCCGCATGCCCGTCCCGATGCACCACCCTGATCCTGGCCGGCGAGCAGCTCGGAGCCCAGCTGCACGAATCCGTCGGCCACGCCGTGGAGCTCGATCGCGTGCTCGGCCGCGAGGCCTCCTACGCCGGCACCAGCTTCGTTCCCGCCGACGCGATCGGCTCGCTGCGCTTCGGCTCAGAGCACGTGAACGTCACGGCCGACGCCACCCACCCGGGCGGCCTCGGCAGCTACCGCTGGGACGACGAGGGCGTTGAGGGCCGGACGATGCCGATCGTCCGCGAGGGCGTGCTGGCGGGCTTTCTCTCCTCGCGCGAGACGGCGGCCGAGATCGGCCTCGACCGCTCCGGCGGCTGCATGCGAGCCGATGGCTTCGCGCGCCAGCCGATCGTGCGGATGACGAACGTCAGCCTCGAGCCGGGCGACGCCGGCACGCTCGCGGACCTGGTCGCCGACACCGAGAGCGGGCTGCTGATCGACACGAACCGCTCGTGGTCGATCGACGACCGCCGCCTGCACTTCCAGTTCGAGGGCGAGGCGGGCTGGGAGATCAAGAACGGCGAGGTTGGGCGGCTGGTGCGCAACCCCAGCTACGCGGGCGTGACGCCGCGGTTCTGGGCGGCCTGCGACGCGGTTTGCGGCGCTTCCGAGTGGCAGCTGAACGCGCTGCTCGACTGCGGCAAGGGCGAACCGGGCCAGACGATGCACGTCTCGCATGGCTCCTCGCCGGCGCGCTTCCGCGGTGTGGAGGTAGGGGTCGCTTGAATGCCCTTGACGTGGCTGAGTCGGCGGTTGCCGCCGCCTCAGCGGACGACGTGCTGGCCCACGTGACCCACGAGCGCTCGCTGCTGCTGCGCTTCGCCGGCAACCGGCCCACCCAGGCCACGGCCGTCGACGACATGAGTGTCGAGCTGGCCGTGCTCGTGGACGGTCATCTCGGGCGCGCGACCACCAACGAGACCGATGCCGAGTCGCTGAGCGCCTGCGCCGGCCGCGCGCGGGTCGCCGCGGAGGCGGCGGCGGCCACCGCCGCCCCCACCACCCACCCCGGCTTTCCGCCTTCGCCCGTGCCCCGCGCGCACCAGGGG
>JACCSF010000150.1 GCA_013813135.1 Thermoleophilaceae bacterium
GGCCTGATGCTCGACCGCGGCCTGCGCCGCTCCTACGCCCGGGCCGCCACCGCGGAGGCCGAGGCCGCGGCGGAGGAGCCGTACGCCGCCGACGCCCGCGTGGACCTGACCGGCCTGCCCACGTTCACGATCGATCCAGAGGACGCCAAGGACTACGACGACGCGATCTCGGCGCGCCGCGAGGACGGCCGCGTGCGCCTCTGGGTGCACATCGTCGACGTGACCGCCTACCTGCGTCCCGGCGGGCCGCTCGACCGCGAGGCGATGCGGCGCGCCACCAGCGTCTACGTGCCCGGCGCGGTCGAGCCGATGCTGCCCGAGGTGCTGTCCAACCGCGTCTGCTCGCTGCGGCCGGGGGAGGAGAAGCTCGCCGTCACGGTGGAGATGGAGGTGCACGGCACGGAGGTGCGCAACGTGTCCTTCCACCGCTCGCGCGTGCGCAGCGACAGGCGCTTCACCTACGGCGAGGTGGACGAGATCTTCGCCGGCCGGGCCCGGGCCGAGGAGCCTTGGGGGGCGGCGCTCGAGGCGGGCCGCGAGCTCGCCCGCGCGCTCGCCGGAAAGCGAGAGGCGGTCGAGATCGGCAGCCCGGAGCCCAGCTTCGACTTCGACTCCGAGGGGCACGTGACGGGCGTCCGCTACGAGGAGCAGACCGAGTCGCACCGGCTGATCGAGCAGCTGATGATCCTGGCCAACGAGCAGGTGGCCGGCTACACCGCCGACCACCGCCTGCCGACCCTCTACCGGGTGCACGAGCGGCCCGCTCCGCCGGCGGTCGCCTTCCTCTGTGAGCAGCTGGCCGACCTCGGCATCCCCACGCCGCCCGTGCCGAAGCACATGACACCGCAGCAGGCCGCGGAGGTGGCCGCCGAGGCGTCGCGCACCGTGGCGCGCGAGGCGGCCGGGCGGATGGCCGTCGGCGTGCTGGTGCTGCGCGCCCTCAAGCAGGCGTACTACTCGCCGAAGAACCTCGGCCACGCCGGGCTCGCCAGCCCGCGCTACTGCCACTTCACGTCGCCGATCCGCCGCTACCCGGACGTGGTCGCGCACCGGGCGCTGCTGCAGGGCCTGGGAATCGACCACACGGCCTCGCCGGCGCATGAGCTGGACGAGGCGGGCGTGGAATCCTCGGCGAGGGAGCGCGAGGCGATGAAGGTCGAGCGGACGGCCGACGATGTCTGCGCGGCCTTCCTGCTCGAGCGTCGGCTGGCGGAGGCCGATCCGGCGGCGCCGCCCGCCTTCGACGGCGATGTCGTCGGGCTGATCGAGAAGGGCGCCTTCGTGCGCTTCGGCGAGGAGGGCTTCGAGGGGCTGCTGCCGAGTCGCCGCCTGCGCGGCTGGTGGACGCTCAACGAGCTGGGCACGGCGCTCGAGCACGAGGGCCCCGGCCGCCGGCTGCGCCTGGGCGACCCCGTCGAGGTGATGGTCGACAGGGTCGAGACCGCACGCGGGCGCGTCGACCTCTCGCCCGCCGATGCATACTCGTAGCTGCTCATGGCGAAGAAACGCAAGCGCAAAGCGGCCGCAGGCGACGTGGCGACCAACCGCCAGGCCGCCTTCCGGTTCAACCTGCTCGAGAAGCTCGAGGCCGGGATCGTGCTGCAGGGATCAGAGGTGAAGTCGCTGCGCAACGGCTCGGCGCAGCTCAAGGACGCCTACGCGGAGGTGCGCGACGGCGAGGTCTGGCTGCGCAACATGCACATCGCCCCGTACGAGCCGGCGCGCGAGGGCCACGACCCCGAGCGCCCGCGCAAGCTCCTGCTGCACCGGCGCGAGATCGAGCGCCTGACCGGCAAGACGGCCGAGAAGGGCCTCACGATCGTCCCCACGCGCATCTACTTCAGCGGCTCGCGCGCCAAGGTCGAGCTGGCCGTGGCGAAGGGCAAGGAGATGCACGACAAGCGGCGCTCGATCAAGGACCGCGAGCAGAAGCGGGAGATGGACCGGGCCCTGTCGGAGCGGTAACGACCCCGGCAATCCGTCGAGCCACCGCATCGACTCGGGCTCTGTTGGGATTGAGCGAGCATCATGGCTCGCAGACTGGCGCTCTCCGCGGTGGTTGTCGCGCTGCTCCTGGTGGTGGCCGCGAGCGCCCATGCCGCCCGCGTACCCACGGTTCGCGTCGGCTTCGCCACACCGCTCGACGTGACTTCGATGGTCGGCTTCGTGCACGGGATGGACCTGCGCCGGCCCGGCGACGACATGATCGAGCCGCTCTCGCCGACCCTCTGGCGCGGGAAGCTTCGCGACGTCCCCTATGACCGGGTGCAGGAGGTGGGCGGGCGCTACACCTACGTGCTCTCGGACCGCTGGGGCTACCCCGGCGTGGGGCAGCGCCCACCGTACGAGGACTTCAAGGCCTGGGAGCGCTTCGTGCGCAAGACCGCCAGGGGCAGCCGCCGCGGCAATGTTCTCTGGGACATCTGGAACGAGCCCAACGAGCCGTGGTTCTGGCAGGGGACGCCGGAGCAGCTCTACGAGACGTACCGGATCGCCGAGAACGTCTTGCGCCAGGAGCTCGGGCCGGACGTGCTCGTCGGCGGGCTCAGCACGTTGGGCTGGCGCAGCGACTGGGTCACCGGCCTGCTCGAGTGGTGCCGCACCCGCGGGTGCCAGGTCAACATGCTCTCGTGGCATGAGCTGACGAGCGGCCCGATACCGGCGATCGAAGATCGGCTGGAGGACGCGCGAGAGACGTTTCTCAACTCGAGCGCCGCCGATCAGTACCGACCGGGCGAGGTGCTGGGTGTGATGCATTACCTGGAGGCGGGCGGGGCCGACGCCGCGGCCCGCACCTGCTGGGACGACCTCAGCGGCGAGAGCAACTGCTACAACGACACGCTCGACGGCCTGCTCGTGCCCGGCAGCTTCGAGCCGCGCTCGGCCTGGTGGGCGACCAAGGCATACGCCGACGGCGCGGACTCGCGCGTGCTGACGCGCTTCAGCGACCCGCACCTCGTCGGCCTCGCTTCGTCTGGGTCGGACACGCCGCGCACGGCGCAGCTGCTGATCGCGCACACCCGCGGGCACGGCGCCGACGAGCTCGACGTCAGGGTCACGCTCCGGCACCTGGGCGGGCTCGGCTTCCTGCGCGGCGAACGCCGGGTAGGGGTCCGTATCCGAGCGCTTCCCCGACAGCGGCGAGCTCCCATTGCCGGCGCCGCGCGGCCGCCGGCCGGCGGTCGTGCCGATCATTGACGGTGAGGCGACGCTGACCCTGCACAACGTGCGCATGCACGAGGCCTACAGGCTGAGGCTGTCAAAGCCCTAGTCCGCGATCGGCAGCCCAGCGCGTGAGTTCGTGGCGGCTCGACAGCTGGAGCTTGCGCAGCACCGACGAGACGTGTGCCTCCACCGTCTTGGGGGAGATGTCCAGCCGCAGCGCGATCTCCTTGTACATGTAGCCGCGCGCGATGTGCTGCAGCACCTCGCGTTCGCGCGGGGTGAGCAGATCCAGCTCGGTCTCGGGCTGCGGCGCCGGGCCGGTGAAGGCGTCCAGCACGAAGCCGGCCAGCCGCGGCGAGAAGACGGCGTCGCCCTCGTGCACGCGCCGGACGGCGTCGGCCAGCTCGGCGGGCGAGATGTTCTTGGTCACGTAGCCGCGTGCGCCGGCGCGAATCACGGCGATCACGTCCTCCGCGGCGTCCGACACGGACAGCGCGAGGAAGGTCGGGCGCAGGCCCGCGGCGGCGGCGCGGCGGATCACCTCCACGCCGCCGCCGCCCGGCATGTGCACGTCGAGCAGCACCACGTCGGGCTCGTGCACGGCGATAGCGGCCTCCGCCTCGTCCACGGTGCCGGCCTCGGCGAGGATCTCGAGCAGCGGCTCCAGCTCGGCGTGTACGCCGGAGCGAAACAGCTTGTGGTCGTCCACGATCACCACGCGCGGCTCGGGGGCGCTCACCGGCCACCCTCCAGCAACAGCTCGACCTCGGTGCCGCTCGCCGCGGCGCTCGTGATGCGCGCGTGCCCGCCATGGCGCTCCATCCGGCCGACGATCGACTCGCGCACGCCGCGCCGGTCGGCCGGGACGGCATCCGGGTCGAAGCCCGGCCCGCGGTCGCGCACGAACACCTGAAGCCTCTCCGCGGTGGACTCGGCGTACACGTCGACGGGCGAGCCGCCGCCGAACTTGGCCGCGTTGGTCATCGCCTCGCGCGCGGCGGCCACGACCGCCTCCACGGCGGGATCGAGCTCACGGTCGCCGACCACCACGACCTCGACCGGCACGCCGTGGTTGTCCTCGACCTCAACCGCGGCCGCCTCCAGCGCCGGCGCC
>JACCSF010000153.1 GCA_013813135.1 Thermoleophilaceae bacterium
CGCCGGAGGGGAGCGGCGCGCTGACCAGCGCGTCGGTCAGCTTGTCGGTCACGCGCGCCTGGAACAGGGCGCCCAGTCCGGCGATGCCGGTCGCGATGCCCACCTGCCGGAACGTGCTGTTGATGCCGGAGGCGGCGCCGCTGCGGTGCGGCTCGACCACGCCGATCGCCGCCGTGGCGAGCGGGGGGTTCGTGCACCCGATGCCGATGCCCGCCACGATGAACCCGGGCAGCAGCGTGGTCCAGTCGTCATCGGGGTCGATCCCGCTCATGAGCAGCAGGCCGGCCCCCACCAGCACCAGGCCGGCGCCCAGGAAGGCACGCACCGGCAACCGCTCCACGAGCTTGCCCGCCACCGGCGCCACCAAGAAGGAGAGCAGCGAGACGGGCAGGAAGCGCAGGCCGGCCTCGAGCGGCGAGTAGGCGAGGATGTTCTGGATGTAGAGGACGAGGTAGAGGAACATCGAGAACATCGAGGCGTGCAGGACGAAGGCCGTGATCTGCGCACCGGTGAACGCCGGAATCCGGAACAGGTGCAGGTCGAGCATCGGCCCCTCGCGGCGCAGCTCGATCGCCACGAAGGCCGCGAGCAGAAGCGCGCTGGCGGCCAGCAGGCCCAGGATCGGCGTGCTCTGCCAGCCCTCGTCGTTGCCGCGGATCAGGGCCAGCACGAGGCACAGCAGGGCGCCGCTGAAGGTGACCAGACCCGCCCAGTCGATGCGCGCGGTCGTGTCGCGCTCTCCCTCCGGCACCCGCAGCAAGGTCATGGCGATCGTGATCAAGCCGACCGGCACGTTCACGAAGAAGATCCACTCCCACCCAAGGTGCTCGGTCAGCACCCCGCCGACGACCGGGCCGACGGCCACGGCGAACCCGGTGGTCGCCCCCCAGAGGCCAATTGCGGTGCCTCGCTCGTTGGGCGGGAACTCCTGGGCGATGAGGGCCAGCGCCGTGGCGAACATCATCGCCCCGCCCACGCCCTGCACGGCGCGCGCCACGTTGAGCATCGTCGGCGAGCCGGCCAGCCCGCATACGAGCGAGGCGGCGACGAAGATCGCGATGCCGACGGCGAAGATCCGGCGCCGGCCGAGCAGGTCGCCGAGCGAGCCGGAGGCCAGCAGCAGGGTGGCCAGGCCCAGGGCGTAGGCGTCCACAACCCACTGCATGTCCGTGAACGTGGCGCCGAGGTCGCTGCGGATCGCGGGGAGCGCGACGTTCACCACGGTGACGTCGACCAGCAGCATGAACGTCGCCAGGCAGACGGCGAGGAGCGTCCACCACTTGAGGGCCATGTGCCCACCGTGTCCGAAACTCGGCCGGGCTACGCCTACCATCCCGTGAAGTGTTCGGCGGCGGCTCAATCCAGCTCGTCCGGGTGTTCGGCATCCGGATCGGCGTGGACGTCAGCTGGTTCTTCGTCCTGTTCCTGATCATCTGGTCGCTGTCCGGCTTCTACAGCGACCTGTTTCCGGGCGACGACACCAAGGCGTTCGGCCTGGCAGTGGTGTCCGCGCTGCTCTTCTTCCTGGCGATCCTGCTGCACGAGCTCGGCCACGCGGTGGTGGCGATCCGCAACGGCATCCCGATCCTGGGGATCGACCTGTGGATGTTCGGCGGCGTGGCCAAGCTCGGGCGCGACACCGACTCGCCGGGCGTGGAGTTCCGGGTGGCTGTCGCCGGGCCGCTGGTGACACTGGCGATCGCCGCGATCTGCTTCGGCATCGGGGCGGCGCTGTCGAGCGCCGACACCGTGCTCAAGGGCAGCCGCTTCGAGGACGCCGACCTGAGCGGCGCCGTGGCCATGCTCGGCTACCTGACCACGGTCAACGTGTTCGTGCTGGTGTTCAACCTGATCCCGGGCTTTCCGCTCGACGGCGGCCGGATCGCGCGCGCCATCGCCTGGAAGCTGACCGGCGACCGCTACCGCGCCACGCGCTTCGCCGCCCGGCTCGGCCGACTGGCCGGCTGGGCGATGGTGGCCGTCGGCGGGCTGATCCTCGCGGGCGTGATCGGCTGGGACGTGATCACGGGCGTGTGGCTGATCTTCATCGGGATCTTCCTCGCCCAGGCCGCCCGCTCGGCCGAGACCCAGGCGGCGATCTCGGGGCAGATCGACCACCTGCGCGTGGCCGACGTCATGGACGCCGAGCCGGTAGCCATTCCCGCCGAGCTGCCGCTGGCCCAAGCCGAGGGCGAGTACTTCCTGCGCTACGGCTGGCCCTGGTTCCCGGTGGTGGACACGGCCGGTCGGCTCGTGGGGGTGGTCTCGCGTGAGGCCGTGGACAGCGTTCCCGAGGCCGTCCGCGGAGGGCGCGCGATCGCCTCGGTGATGGCGCGAGACGACGGCGCGAGCGGGCTGCGCGCCGGGCTGGAGGAGCCGCTCGAGGCGCTGCTGGCCCACGACGGCCTGGGCCGCCTCGGGGCCGTGATGGCGGTGGACGGCGACGGCGTATTGCGCGGAATCGTGACCGTGGAGGCGGTCCGCCGTGCGCTGCGCGGGGCTCTACCCGCGTGAGCTTCCATAGAATCGCCATCGCCTCATGCCGAAGCACGACGTACTCGTAATAGGAGCCGGCCTCGCCGGCCAACGCGCCGCCCTCGCCGCCGCCGAGCAGGGGACGTCCGTAGGGATCATCTCCAAGGTCCACCCGGTCCGCTCCCACTCCAACGCGGCTCAGGGGGGCATCAACGCCGCCCTCAACCCGGAGGATTCGTGGGAGTCGCACGCCTTCGACACGATCAAGGGCTCCGACTACCTGGGCGACCAGGACGCCATCGAGATCATGTGCCGCGAGGCGCCGGGCGAGCTGCTCGACCTCGAGCACCTGGGTGTGACCTTCCACAGAAACGAGGAGGGCCGGCTGGGCACGCGCGCCTTCGGAGGCGCCTCGGCCGCCCGCACCTACTACGTGGCCGACATCACCGGCCAGGCGATCCTGCACGTGCTCTACGAGCAGCTCATGAAGTTCAGCGAGGTCCACCGCTACGAGGAGTGGTTCACCACCGCGCTCGTGCAGGACGAGGACGGCCGCATCGCCGGCGCGATCACGCGCAACATCCGCGACGGCGCGATCGAGCTCTTCCAGGCCAAGGCTGTGATCCTGGCCACGGGCGGCAACGGCCAGCTCTACGACCCGACCACGAATGCGCTGATCTGCACCGGGGACGGGATCGCCATGGCCTACCGGATCGGCGCGCCGCTGATGGACATGGAGATGATCCAGTACCACCCCACCACGCTGGCCGGGCTGGGGCTGCTGATCACCGAGGGGGCGCGCGGCGAGGGCGCCCACCTCTACAACGCCCAGGGCGAGCGCTTCATGGAGAAGTACGCCCCCAACAAGATGGAGCTGGCCTCGCGCGACGTGGTCTCGCGCGCCGAGCAGACCGAGATCAACGAGGGGCGCGGCTTCCCCGACGGCACGGTGGCGCTCGACATCACCGTGGTGCCGCGCAAGCGGATCCACGAGGCGCTGCGCGAGATCGTCAACGTGGGGCGCGACTTCGCCGGCGTGGACATCACCCGCGAGCCGATCCACATCAAGCCGGGCAACCACTACACGATGGGCGGCATCAGGACCGACGTGGACGGCCGCACCTCGATCCCCGGCCTCTACGCCGCCGGCGAGTGCGCCTGCGTGTCGGTGCACGGCGGCAACCGGCTGGGCGCCAACTCGCTGCTCGACACGCTCGTCTTCGGCCGGCGCTCGGGCCTGCACGCGGCCGAGGCGGTGCACGGCCTGCCTCTGCGCGATCCCGACCTCGCCCAGCTGGAGGACGAGGAGCGGCGCATCTCCGGGATCGTGGACCGGGACGGGAGCGGCCGGCGGGTGTCCGAGGTCAAGGCCGAGCTCGGCAAGACCATGGACAAGTACGTGGCGGTGTTCCGCGACGAGGACGGGCTGCGCACCGGGCTCGACGCGGTTCAGCGCCTCAAGGAGGAGGCGACCGACCTCGCGATCGACGACAAGGGCGCGGTGTTCAACCAGGACGTGCTGGGCGCGCTCGAGCTGCAGTTCATGCTCGACAACGCCGAGGCGATCGTGCTCTCGGCGATCGAGCGCAAGGAGAGCCGCGGCGCGCAGTTCCGCACCGACTTCCCCGAGCGCAACGACGACGACTGGCTCAAGCACATCAACGTCTCGGCGAACGGCAGCGAGCCCGAGATCTCCTACTCGGACGTAACCATGACCCAGTGGGAGCCGCAGGAGAGGACGTACTAGCCGTATGGCCGACTACGCACTGAAGATCCGCCGCTACGACCCGGAGTCGGGCGAGGCCGCCTACTGGGCCGACTACGACGTGGAGCTGCCGCCCGAGCGATCGGTGCTGGACGGCATCCTGCAGGTCAAGGACCGCGAGGACGCCTCGATCGCGATCCGCTGCTCGTGCCGGGCGGCCATCTGCGGCTCTTGCGGAGTGCGCATCAACGGGCAGTCGGCGCTCGCCTGCAACACGCGCATAGGCGAGGCCGCCGAGCGCGCGCGCGACGGCGCGATCACCGTCGAGCCGATGGGCAACATGCCGGTCATCAAGGACCTGGTGACCGACATGGAGGCGGTCCACTGGAAGAAGATCCGCCGCGTCGTGCCGTGGCTGCTGCCGGCCGAGGAGCCGCCAGAGGGCCAGGAGTACATCGTGCCCCCGGAGGCGATGCTCGACGTGACCCAGACGATGGCCTGCATCCAGTGCGGCGTGTGCGTTTCGGCGTGCCTGTCGCTGGAGGTGGATCCGGAGTTCATCGGCCCGGCGGCGCTCGCCAAGGCCTACCGCTTCGTGGGCGACCCGCGCGACGGCGAGCACGAGTCGCGCCTGAAGGACCTGGCCGAGGACCCGCACGGCATCTACGACTGCACCCACTGCTTCGCCTGCGTGGAGGTCTGCCCCAAGGACGTCGCGCCGATGAACCAGATCATGCGGCTGCGCCGCAAGGCCACCAACGACTTCAGGATCAAGGACTCGAACAACGGCTACGGGCACGAGAAGGCCTTCGTGAACATCATCGAGAAGTGGGGCACGCTGTTCGAGGCGCAGCTGCTGCCGCGCTCGTTCGGCGACGGCTCGCTGATCAAGGGTCAGCTGCGGCCCCAGGGGGCGAAGCAGCTGACGGAGAGCCTGCCCACCGTCTACCACGGGCTCAAGTCGGGCAAGGTCAACCCGATCAAGGCGCTGGTGCATCCGAAGCTGCCGGACCAGAAGCAGGTGCGCCGCATCATCAAGGAGATCGAGTCGCAGGACGAGCGCATCGAGCTCAACCTCTACATCGTCGGCGAGATGGCCGAGGAGACCGAATGAAGCTTGCTTACTGGCCCGGGTGCGTTTCGCGGGGCTTCACCCCTGAGCTGCACGGCTCGGTAGCGAAGGTCGCGCCGCTGCTCGATCTGGAGCTGGTCGAGCTCGACCGGGCCAACTGCTGCGGCGCCGGCGTTATCGCCGAGCACAACCAGGAGCTCGTCGACACCTTGAACGCCCGCACGTTCGCGCTCGCCCAGGATGTCGAGGGCGCGGCCGGCATGATGAACATCTGCTCGACCTGCCAGGGCGCGCAGTCGGAGTGCCAGGAGCGGCTGGACGCGTCGTCGTCCTACCGCGGCGAGGTCAACTCGCACCTCAAGCCCGACGGGCTCTCCTACGAGGCCGGCGGCGGCTGGTGGAACAAGAACTTCCTCTGGATCCTCGCCGAGGAGATCGGCCTGGACACGCTGCGCGAGCGGGTCGTGCGGCCGCTCGAAGGGCTGCGGATCGCGCCCTTCTACGGCTGCTACATCGTGCGCCCGAGCAAGCGCCTCGGCTTCGAGGCGCACCCCGAACGGGACGTGTACCTGGACCAGGTGATCGAGGCGCTCGGCGCGAAGCCCGTCGAGTACGCCGGCGCGCGCAAGTGCTGCGGGTTCCCGGTGATCACGATGAACCGCACCACGTCGCTGCGCCAGGCGGGCCGCCACGTGGCCGACGCGATCGACGCGGGGGCCGACTGCCTCGTGACCCCCTGCCCGCTCTGCCACCTGAACCTGGACATGCAGCAGCCGGCCGCCGCGAGCTTCGTCGAGCGCGACCTCGGCCTCCCGGTTCTGCACCTGCCACAGATGGTCGGGCTCGCGCTCGGGCTCGCGCCCAAGGAGCTCGGCATGGGCAAGCACGTCGTCTCCACGCGCGACGTTCAACAGAAGATCGCCGAGCTGGCGGCGGCGTAGCGACCGGCTCCCGGACGGCCGACGCCCCCTGAAAACGAGAAAGCCGACCAGCTGGTCGGCTCTCGCGTAGGACGTACCCCATTCCGCCCCGGGAAGTCTGAAGTAAGGTTTCCCGGCCGGGCGCGAAACGTCGCCACCCCGCACGTGTGATCTTCGGGGGACCGGGGGGATGAGAACGGCGTAACCCAGGGGGTGAGTTAATTCTCACCCTATCCCCCGTTCGGGCATACACTCGACCTATGCCCACCGTGGTCTCCACCGCATTCGAGGACCTCGTGGCGATCGGACTCAAGGCACTGATCTCCGAGGACCCGAACCTGGAGCTCGTCGCCGCCGGAGTGTCGATGGATGCCGTGGAGCCCGCGATCGAGCGTCACAGGCCGGACGTGGTGCTGCTCAACTTTGGCACGCTCGGCACGCCTGGGCAAGTGCTCCAGTTGCACCGGGCGCATCCCGAGACACGCATCGTCGTGCTTGCGAACCGGCCGACGTCGGCCGAGTGCAACCAGATGCTCTCGTTCGGCGCTACCGCCTGCCTGTCGAAGGAGACCGAGGCGCGGGACATCGTCAACGCGATCCACCTCGCCTCACGCGGGATGCACCTGCTGCCGCGCTCGGCTGCCGTCGGCGGGCTGCTGCAGTCCGGCATCCAGGGCGCCGACCTGCTGACGCCGCGCGAGGCCGAGGTGCTGGAGCTGCTCCAGGACGGTGCGACCAACGCCGAGATCGCGCACGAGCTCTCGATCGGCATCGAGACGGTTCGCACCCACGCCCGCCACATCTATCGCAAGCTCGGCATCGGGTCGCGCCGGGAGCTGACCCGGTTGGCGCGCCAGGATCCGATCGTGGTGGACGAGGAGCGGCGGCCGCTCAGCAGCTAGGCGGGTGCCGCGCGCAGCAGGCCGCGCACGCTCAGGAGCTCCGCCAGCTGAACCGCGTTGGTCGCGGCTCCCTTGCGCAGGTTGTCGCCCACGATCCAGAGGTTGAGGCAACGCTCGTGGGAGGGGTCGCGACGGATGCGGCCCACGAGGACGTCGTCGCGGCCGGCCACGTCCAGCGCCGTCGGATAAAGGCCGTTGGCGGGATCGTCGACCACCACCACCCCGGGCGTCGACGCCAGCAGCTCGCGGCAGCGCTCCGGTGAGATCTCGTCGCGCGTCTGGACGTTCGCCGATACGGAGTGGCCGGTGTAGACGGGCACGCGCACGCAGGTCGCGGAGACAAGAACGTCGTCGCGACCGAGGATCTTGCGCGTCTCGCGCATGCACTTGCGCTCCTCGGTGGTGTAGTCGTCACCGTCCTCGAAGGTCTCGACCTGGGGCAGCACGTTGAACGCGATCTGGTGCGGGTAGACGACCGGCGCGGGCAGCTCCTTCGCCTCGATGACAGCCTCGGCCTGCCGCTGCAGCTCGTCGACGGCCTTCCGGCCAGTCCCCGACACGGCCTGGTAGGTCGACATGATCACCCGCTCGATCCCCACCTCGTGCAGGATCGGCCCCAGCGCCATCACCGTCTGCATCGTCGTGCAGTTGGGGTTCGCGACGATGCCGCGGTGCCCCTCGAGCGCGTCCGGGTTGACCTCGGCCACCACGAGCGGCACGTCGTCGCTCATGCGCCACTGCGACGAGTTGTCCACCACGACCGCGCCGGCCTCCGCGAAGCGCGGCGCCCAGTCGGCGCTGATCGCCGAGCCGGCGGAGAAGAGCGCGAGGTCGAAGCCCTGCACGGCGTCCTCGGACAGGGACACCACGGTGAGGTCCTGGTCGCCGACCGAAGATCGACCGCTCGCGCGCGCCGCGCGCTCGCCATACGCGATCGTTCGCCCCGCCGAGCGCTCGGAGGCGAACGGCACGATCTCGTCGGCCGCGAAGGCGCGCTCGCGCATGACGCCGAGGATCGTGGAGCCCACGGCTCCGGTGGCGCCGACGACGGCGACCCTCACGAGCTCACCTTGGGCCGGTGGTCGCCGGCCACGTCCTCCGGCAGCACCGAGTCGGCGCCCAGCCCGAACGCGGTGTGCAGCTCGCGCACGGCGGCCGCAACGTGCTCCTCGCGCACTACACAGGAGATCTTGATCGGGGAGGTGGAGATCATCTCGATGTTGATGCCGGCATCGCCGATCACGGTCAGCGCCTTCGCCGCGACGCCGGGATGGCTCTTCATCCCGGCGCCGACCAGCGAGACCTTCCCCATCTCGTCGTCGGTCTGAACGGAGCCGAACCCGAGCTCGTCCTCGAGACCCTCGAGCGCCTCGCGCGCGGCCGGCAGGTCGTCGCGGGGGACGGTCACCGACATGTCGGCTGAGTGGCCCTCGCTCTCCGGCTCGTTCTGGATGATCATGTCGACGTTGACGTTGGCGTCGGCGAGCGCCGTCAGCACACGCCCCGCGATGCCGGGGCGATCGGGCAGTCTCAGCAAGGTGATGCGCGCCTCCGACGTGGAGTGCGTCACCGCGGTCACGAGTGGGCGTTCCATGGTCATTTGCTCGTCCTGGATCACCGTACCGGGTCCCTCCTCGAAGCTCGATCGGCAGTGGATCGTGACACCGTGGTTGCGGGCGTACTCCACCGAGCGGAGCTGGAGGACACCCGCACCGGACGCCGCCATCTCCAGCATCTCCTCGAACGTCAGCACGGGGAGCCTGCGTGCCTCGGGCACGATGCGCGGGTCGGCGCTGAACACGCCGGCCACGTCGGTGAAGATCTCGCAGACCTCGGCGCCGAGGGCGGCGGCCAGGGCAACCGCGGTGGTGTCCGAGCCGCCGCGGCCGAGCGTGGTCACGTCGAGCGAGCGCTGCGACACGCCCTGAAAGCCCGCGACCAGGACGACCTTGCCGCTGTCGAGCGCCTGGCGGATTCGATGCGCCTTGACCTCGATGATCTTCGCCTTCGTATGGCCGCTGTCGGTGACGATGCCCGCCTGCGAGCCGGTCAGCGAGATCGCCTCGAAGCCGAGGTCGTTGATCACCATCGCCGCCAGCGCGCACGTGACGCGCTCGCCGGTCGAGAGCAGCATGTCCAGCTCGCGCGGATGCGGCCGCTGCGACACCTCGTGCGCGAGCGAGACCAGCTCGTCGGTGTGCTTCCCGCGCGCGGACAGCACGGCCACGACGTGGTTGCCCTCCCTGGCGCGCTCGACGATGCGCCCGGCCGCGCGCGTGATGCGCTCGGCATCGGCCACCGAGGTCCCGCCGAACTTCATGACGACCGTTTCCGGCATGACGCCGAAAGATAGAGCGCCGCCTGGCGGCCCCGGGCCGGGTGCCACGGCGTGGTGCTGGGTGCGCGCGAGAGCGATGAGGCGGACCGCGCGGCGATTCCGGAGCGAAAGGGCACCCGGCTCGACCGGTCGTCGTTCCTGGCAAAGGTCGTCCCGGCGCGCGGGCAGCAGCGGGCGACGAGCGCCCGGCGCAGCGTCACCGACCTGGCCGCGCGCCTGCCGCTCGAGCGCAAGGTCGCGCAGCTGTTCCTGCTCGGCTTCGACGGGGCCGACCTCGACGCCGAGATCTTCACCCGCCTCCGGCGCCTGGACCTCGGCGGGATCGTGCTGGCGCAGGGCAACTACACCGACCCGGCCCAGCGGCGAGCGCGACCTGATCCCCTTCCGCGCCGCGTTCGAGGCGGGCGTTCCGGCGGTGCTGCTCTCCCACGCGCTCTACCCGATGAACGACTTCACCGCGCCGGCGTCGCTCACGCGCTCGATCGCCACCGACCTGTTGCGCGGCGAGCTCGGGTCTGCCGGCGTGGCGATCACGGACGACCTCGCCGACCCGGCGATCACGTCGTCCTACTCGGTGGCCGAGGCTGCGGTCGAGGCGGTGGGGGCCGGCGCCGACATGCTGTACGTCTCCGGTCCGCCGGGCGTCCAGGAGGCCGCCTACGCGGCGGTGCTGCGCGCGGCGCAGGGCGGCGAGCTGCCGGATCGGCGCCTGGACGAGGCACTGCGCCGGGTGCTCGAAGCGAAGCTCGACTACGGCTTGATCAGGTGAGCGCCTCGACCTCGACGCGGTTGTCGTTGAACGTCGGCGCGTGGCCCAGCTGCGTCAGCGCCTGTGACGTGGTCGCCTGGCCGCTGCGCCCGTCCGCGTAGTCGGCGTTCCACCAACCCATCGGCGCGACGAGCACGCCGGGGCGGGCATCGTCTGAGACCCGGACGGCGCACGCGAACGACCCACGATCGTTGAACACCCTTACCTGCCCGCCGTCGGCCACCCCCCGCGCGACCGCGTCGGCGGGGTGCAAAACCACCTCCGGCGCCGGCTGCGCCGAATGCTGCCGCCGCTGGTTGGCGAAGGTCGAATTCAGGAACAGGTGCGTCTTCGGCGTGATCATCGCCAGCGGGAAGCGCTCTGCGAGCCGCGCGTCGGCCACCTCGGCCGGCGGCAGGTAGTCGGCGTGCAGCGTCAACTTGCCCGTTTCCGTCCCAAAGCCGCCCTGGGCATGCGGGACCGGCCCCTGGCCGAGGTCGATCTTGCGCCAGCCGCGCGTGCGCAGATCGGCCTCGTCGAAGTCCGCCAGCAGCGCGTCCACCAGCTCGCGGTCGGTGTCGCCGAAGCAGGGATCGTCGAGCCCCAGGCGCGCGGCGATCAGCCGGAACGCCTCGGTGTTCGGCTTGGCCTCCCCGAGCGGGTCGATCGCCGGCTCGTTCCAGGTCAGGTAGTGGTGGCCCCACGAGAACAGCACGTCGAGGTGCTCCAGCTGCGTGGTCGCGGGCAGCACCACGTCGGCGTGGGCCGCGGTGTCGGTCATGAACTGCTCGAGCACGACGACGAACAGGTCCGGGCGGCGCAGCCCCTCGAGCACGCGCTCCTGGTCCGGCGCGATCGCCGCCGGGTTCGAGTTCCAACAGACGAATGCCGTGACGGGCGGGTCGAGCCCTCGGTCGGTCAGCGCGCTGCCGAGCTGCGACATGTTGATCGTGCGCACCGGCGCCGGCCGCAGGTCCTCGCGCTTGAGCGCGTGGTCGCTGACCGCCGCGGCGGTGGCGAGCGGGATGTACGAGCAGCCGCCGCCGCGGTCCCGCCAGGCGCCGGTCAAGGCAGGCAGCGACGCGATCGTAGAGTAGGCGGCGGGCGCGCCCATGTGCCGCTGGGCGCCCACGCCGAGGCGCAGCAGCGCCGGGCGGGTGGACGCGAACGCCAGCCCCACGCGCTCGATCTCGGCGGCCGGCACGCCACAGATCTCCGAGCAGCCCTCCACGGTGTGCTCACCGAGCTTCGCGAGCAGCTCGTCATAGCCGTCGGTGTGGGCGCGACACCAGTCCTCGTCCTGCAGGCCGGCGTCGACGATCGCGCGCATCATCCCGATCGCAAGCGCCGCGTCGGTGCCGGGGAGCGGGCTGATGTGCTCGTCGGCGACGCGCGCGGTGCGGCTGCGGAAGGGATCGACCACGACGATGCGCGCCCCGGCGGCGCGCGCGTCGAGCAGCTTGCGCCACAGGTGCGGTGCGGTCGACAGCGGGTTCCAGCCCCACACGAGAACGTGGCGCGCGTTCGGCCACTCCTCGGGGTCCACCTCGGGCGAGACGCCGTGCGTCATCGCGGTGCCGGTATACCCGGCCGTGGCGCAGATCGTCCGCTCGAGCGCCGTGGCGCCCAGCGTGTTCAGCACGCGCGCGCTCATGATGTCGCCCTGGATCAGCCCCTGGGTGCCCATGTACGAGTAGGGCAGGATCGACTCGCCGCCGAACTCGTCGCGCGCGCGCGTCAGGCCCTCCGCCACGCGGTCGAGCGCCTCGTCCCAGGACGCGCGGCGCAGCTCCCCGCCGTCGCGCACCAGCGGGTGCAGGATTCGTTCGTCGGAGTAGACGCGGTCGAGGTAGTTCGAGACCTTCCCGCAGAGAAAGCCGACGGTGATCGGGTGCTCCGGGTCGCCGGCGACCTTCACCGCCTGCCCGTCCTCGACGGTCACGTGCATCGCGCAGGTATCGGGGCAGTCGTGCGGGCAGGCGCCGCGCACCAACGCAGTCGCTGCGCGTCCGGCCGAGCCGGACGCTTGCGCTACGCGAGCGGCCATGAGGGCAGGCTACAGAGCCTGGCGACCGCGGAGTGCCCGGCCGAGCGTGATCTCGTCGGCGTACTCCAGGTCCGAGCCCACCGGCAGTCCGCTGGCCAGGCGCGTGACCGCCAGCTCGGGAGCTCGCTCGCGCAGGGCGTCGGCCAGGTAGAGCGCCGTGGCCTCGCCCGTGGTGGTCGCGTTGGTGGCGATCACCACCTCGCTTATGCCCGCGCCGTTGGACACGCGCCCGAGCAACTCGCCGATGTGCAGGTGCTCGGGGTCCACGCCGTCGATCGGCGACAGCGCGCCACCGAGTACGTGGTAGCGCCCGTGGAACTCGCCCGAGCGCTCGATCGGGATCACGTCGCTGGGCTGCTCGACCACGCAGATGGTGGCCGCCTCACGCCGCTCGTCCTGGCAGATCCGGCAGGTCGCCTCGGTGGCGAGGTTGAAGCAGATCTCGCACTGCCCGACCGTCTCCTTGACCTCGCGGATGGCGTCGGCCAGCGCCAGCGCCTCCTCCTCCGGAGTGCTCAGGATGTGGAACGCGAGCCGCTGCGCCGTACGCTGCCCGATGCCGGGCAGACGCGCGAGCTCGGTGATCAGGCGGTTGACCGGAGCTGCGAACAGGTCGCTAAGACTAGAAGCCGGGTAGGCCGAGTCCGCCGAGCCCGCCCGGGCCGGCGAGGCCGCCCGCGGCCGCGTTCATCTTCGAGGCGGCCAGCTCCTGGGCCGCCCTGACCGCCTCGTTCACGGCGGCGAGCACCATGTCCTGGAGCAACTCCACGTCGTCCGGGTCGACGGCCTCCGGATCGATCCTCAGCTCCCTGACCTCCAGGTCGCCGCTGATCTTCACGGTGACCATGCCGCCACCGGCGCTGGCCTCCACGACCTCGTTCTTGAGCTCCTCCTGGGCCTTCGCCATGTCGGCCTGCATCTTCTGTACCTGCTTGAGCATGGCGTTCATGTTGGGCTGGCCGGCCATTGGCTACCGCTCCTCCTCGTCGAAGACTTCCTCCGCGGCGAACTCCGCCCGCAGACGCTCGATCAGCTGCTCCTCGCCGAGCAGCTCCGGCCCGGCGGGCAGGGCGTCCTCCCGCAGCTCGTAGGCCACCGCCAGCGTGTGCCCGGTCAGGCCACGCAGGGCGCGCTGCACCAGGTCCCTGTTGGCCTCGGCCTTCTTCTTGACGAAGGCGGCGTCGGGGGGGAACGCCACCGTGAGCCGCTCGGCCTCGAGCGCCATCGGCCGCGCCGCGCCGAGCGCGGCGCCCAGCATCCCGTTCTCCTCGGTGACCGCCTCGGCCACGGCCGGCCAGATCGCCTGCAGCTGATCCAGCTCGACGGAACCCACCGGCACCGGGTCGGCTTGCGCCTCGGGGTCGGTGGCCACAGCCGCCACCGGCCCGCCCGCCGCGGAGCGCGCCGGCGCC
>JACCSF010000180.1 GCA_013813135.1 Thermoleophilaceae bacterium
CCACCCATCCATGAGCCACGGGCATCACGCCGAAAGCGATACCGACGATCACGCCGGTTCCGTCGAAGCCGTTCGAGCCGCCACCGAGATAGGACACTGCCTGCATGACGAACCCGACCACCAGAAGGAAAATGCCGAGCCGCGCCTCCCCGCACGCTGACGGGAGAGACCGAGTCCAACTGCGTTGATCATCTTCGCCCCGGACTGGCTCACGTTGAACGCCTCTTGCCAGATCGCAGTGACGCTCTTTCTGAAGACAGACCAGCCGACGATTGCGGCTCCCACAACGTCACATCCGAGACCAAAGACGGACAGGGCTGCCCAAGACAACATCGGGCGGAGCGTAATCGAGCGCTGGTAGAGCGTCCGCCGCCGAAGACGAAAGCCGCCCCATTAGAGCGGCTTCCGACTTCCTCCGGCTGCCGACCGCGCCGAGCGCCGGTCGGCCGGTCCGGCGCTTACCTAGGTGTACTGACCACAGACGTATGAGACGCGGCTGACTGGGGGTCGGGCTCCCAGGGAGCCGTGTGGTCTTCGTCGGTTGTACCACCTGAGGTAGCCGGGGAGCGCTTTGGCCCGGTGGCTGCTGGTGGGATAGGCGAAGCGGTAGGCCCTTTCGTACCCGCCGTGTTTACTGTTTTCTAAACACAGAACAGCTGCGGACACACTATGCCCAGCTGAGCAGTCGGCGCGGTGTTTCGACCAGGAGGAGTTGAACGAGCTCCGGGCCGTGGCCGCGTCCCGCGAGCTCGGCCGCGACCGTCGTCAGGAGGTGGGCGTACCCCGGGCCGCCGTGACGGCGGAGCTGGGTCTTGGTGCAGACGTCCTGGGCGACCGCGACGCGGTCGATCCAGTCCTCGGCGATTGCGGTCTCGAGCGCTTTGATCCGTTCGAGATCGGTCGGCATGCCCTTGCCGCCATACTCGTCCTCGTCGCCCCAGATGTCGTAGCAGACGGTGGCGCCTCGTTCCGCGAGCGAGCGGTGGTACCCGGTGTCCGGAAGCGTCGGGTCGAGATGGCAGAGCGCGACCCGCTCGAGTTCGGCGCCGGTCCGCTCGAGGACGTCGAGCGCCTCGTGCCCGGCTCGCCCCCAGGGATGGAGGTGAACGAAGAGCGGAGCGCCCGTCTCCACCTGTGCCAGCGCCGCCGCCTCCAGCACATGCCGCTCGGCCGGCAGGACCGGATCGGACGTCCCGATCTCGCCGATCACGCCTGCGCGCACCGGTGGGCCGTCGTCGACGGAGACGCCGTCGCGCACCTCCCCGACGAGGCGCTCGGCGATGCTCTCGACGCTCTCTCCCGCGAGTCCCGGCGGGTGCGCGGGCCCGATGTAATGACCGCAGCCCATGATCACGTTCAGGCCGGTGGCGCGAGCCACACCCTGCAGACGCGCGGGATCGCGGCCGATGTCCGGAAGCGTCAGGTCGACGACCGTCCGCCCGCCCGCCCGGGCGAAGAGCCCCAGCTCCTCGGCCGCGAGCTCGTCGTCGTCGAGGTGAAGGTTGTCCCGGACGGCGAACGGGTCACGCCGAAGCTCGGCCTCGATCTCTGGTCCGACCTGGAGGTCTGCGATCCGCCGCGCGTCCTCGCTCGTCGCTGGCGTCAGCCAGACGTCGAGAGCGACGAAGATGTGCTCGTGGACGAGCGTCGGCCCGAGCGCGTCCGCCGGAATCGGGCCCTCGACGGTGACGGCGTCGAGCATGCGGTCAGGCGTCACCGAGGCAACCCAGGCCTCGCCGCTCCACAGCCCGCCTGCGACTCGAGCGGGCGCAGATCTACCCGAGCCCCCTGATCCGCATGGCCGCCGCGTGGGCCGGGAAGCCCTCGTGCTCGGCCAGAGCGACGATTCCCGGCGCCATACCCGCGAGCGCCTCGAGCGATGTCCGAGCGACCGAGCTCGTCTTGACGAACGTGCGCGCCGTCACGCCGGACGACACCCGGGCGAAGCCACCTGTAGGCAGCGTCGCCGGCACGCCGATCGCGAAGTTCGCGGCCGCGAAGGGCGTGTTGCCGAGGAGGATCTCACCGGCGTGGTCGAGCCGGGTGGCCACGGCCTCCGGATCACGCGTCGCGATGAGCGCGTGCTCGGGGGCGTACTCGTTCGCGAACGCAACCGCCTCCTCGAGGTCGCGCACGAGGATCGCGCCGCCGAAGCGCGAGATCGCCGCCTCCGCGAACTCCCGCCGCCAGTCGGGGAGCTCGGCGAGCTGGCGCTCGACCTCCTGCTCGACCGCACCCAGGAGCTCCTCCGAGTCCGTGAGGAGGATCGCCGCCGAGTCGAGGCCGTGCTCCGCCTCATTGAGATAGTCCGCCGCGAGCACCGCCGGATCGGCGGAGTCGTCGGCGATCGACAGACTCTCCGAGGGCCCGAAGAGCATGACGGTCGAGCAGCCGTACGCCTGCACCTGGATCTGCGCCGCCGTCACCGCCGGGCTTCCCGGGCCCACGACCCGGCTCACGCGCGGAATCGTCTCCGTCCCGAAGGCGACCGCGGCGATTCCCGCGGGGCCATTCACCCGGAAGACGTCGCTCAGCCCCAGCTCCTCGGCGACCACGAGGACGGCCGGATCGACTTCGAGCCCGCGTCCCCGCACCGGCGGAACGACGACGACGATCCGTGCCACGCCGGCCACGACGGCGGGTGTCCCGATCTGCATGAGCACCGACGGGAACGATCCCTTTCCGCTCGGGACGAAGAGCCCGGCAGCGTCGATCGGGCGCGCCTGCTCCCCGACCTCGAGACCGGGCGCGATCTCCTCCCGCCACGAGGCGTCACGCAGGACGCGCTCGTTGAAGGCTCGGATGTTGGCGATCCCCTGGCGGATCCCCGCGACGACAGCGTCACTTACCGCCGCCCGCGCGGCGGCGAACTCGTCCTCTCTGACCCGAAGCTGCTCGGGCCTGCACTCCACGCCGTCGAAGCGGGCGAGCGCCCTGCAGACCGCCTCATCGCCGTGCGCGCGGACGTCCTCGACGATCTGGCGCACGCTCGCGTTGAGATCCGCGTCGAAGATCGCCGAGAGCGAGCGCTCCATAATCCGCGCCCGATCGTCCGGCGCCATCACCTCGAGTCGGTAGACGGCGATCTTCCCCATCAGGCGGCCGACTTCAGGCTCTCCTCCCGCACCGACGCGAGGAGGCGCGACTTGTAGTCGAGAAACGCGGTCGTCGAGAGCAGGTCGAACGTCCGCGGGCGCGGGAGCTCGATCGGGACATCCTGCTTGATCCGCCCCGGGCGGGCGGTCATCAGGAGCACCCGATCCGAGAGAAACACGGCCTCGTCGATGTCGTGTGTGACGAACAGGACGGTGAGACGGTGCTCCTCCCAGACCCGCGTCAGGAGCTCCTGCATGAGCTGGCGGGTCTGCGCGTCGAGCGCGCCGAACGGCTCGTCCATCAGGAGCACCTTTGGCTTGTACGAGAGGGCGCGCGCGATCGCCACGCGCTGCCGCATCCCGCCTGAGAGCTGGCTCGGATACGCGTCCGTGAAGCCCTCCAGGCCGACAAGCGCGAGATGCTCGCGGGCGACGCCACGCCGCTCCGTCTTCGAGAGCGGCTCGGCGCGCAGCGCGAACTCGACGTTCTTCTGCACCGAGAGCCAGGGGAAGAGCGTGTACGTCTGGAAGACCATGCCGCGGTCGCGCCCCGGCCCCGTGACCGAGTGGCCGTCGACGACCACCTCCCCGCTCGTCGGCGTCTCCAGCCCGGCGACGATCGAGAGAAGCGTGCTCTTGCCGCAGCCGCTCGTCCCGACGAGCGTCGCGAACTGGTTCTCGGCGACGTCGATGCTAACGCCGTCGAGTGCGACGACGGAGCGTTTCTTCTCTTCGAAGACTTTGTGCAGCCCGCGGATCGAGAGCTTCGGCTCGCTCACTGGCGCCTCCGCTCGTCCCACGGGAAGAGGCGCCGCGCCGCGAGCCTCAGGAGCTGGTCCATCGCAAGACCGAGGAGCCCGATGACGAGGATCGCGACGAAGATCGTGTCCGTCTGGAAGAAGCGCTGGGCTGTGACGATCCGGTGGCCGAGCCCGTCGTTCGCGGCCACGAGCTCCGCCACGACGAGCCACGTCCAGGCCCAGCCGAGCGTGATCCGGAGTGTGTCCCAGATCGCGGGCGCCGCCGACGGCACGACGATGCGGGCGAGGATTGGCAGCTCGCGCATACCGAGCGTGTAGCCGGTGTCGACGTACTCGCGCGGTACGCGCTTGACGTTGTCCATCACAAGGAGCACCTGCTGAAAGAAGGTGCCGATGAAGATGATCAGGTACTTCTGCGTCTCGTCGACGCCCACCCAGACGATCGTGAGCGGGACGAAGGCGACCGCCGGCATGTAGCGGATGAAGTCGACCGGCGGCTCGATCGCCGCTTCGGCCGCTCGATAGGTTCCGATGAGGATGCCGATCGGGAGGCCGAACGCGGTCGAGATGAGAAAGCCGATCGAGATGCGCTTGAAGCTCGTCCAGGTGTCGGAGCCGAGCGTCCCGTCGCGCGCCATCTCGACCGCGCGCTCCCACACCTCGACCGGCGATGGTAGGAAGAGATCCGAGGCGAGATCGAGCGCCGCCGCGATCGACCACGCCGCGAAGGCGACGGCGAACGCTGCGATCGCGATCGCGAGGTAGAGGCGCCCGCCGACCTCGCCGTAGAGGCGAAAGAGCCGCCGCCGACCGACGAGGGCGGGCGATCCCGCGACCGGCGCTGCCGCTGCGCCGGCCGCGGGAGTCTCCGTCTGCGGGGTCACACCCGCACTCAGCCTCCGAGCGCCTGCTCGACGAACGAGGCGTCGAGAACCGACTCAGGGTCGGGATCGCCCTCGAGCGTGCCTTGCCCTTCGAGTATCCCCTTGACCTGGTTTGCCAGGTCGACGAACTCCGTGTCGAAGAAGTCCCTCGACTGCTCGAGGTCGAAGAGGTCGACGCCCTCGAAGGCGGTCCCGAGGTCCTCGGGGCTCGCTCCGACGTTTTCGGCGATGATCGCCTGGGCCTCCTCGGTGTTTGAACGGTAGAACTCGATCGCCTGTCCCCACGCCTTCAGCGCCGCGACGATGGCGTCCGGGTTCTCCTCCGCGAAGTCGGCGTTGACGACGAGGATGTCCGAGATCAGGCCCGGTCGCTCGCCGGCCGTGTAGAGGAGCTTGAACTCCGGATCCTCGCCGAGTGCCGCGGTCAGGTAGGGCTCGTACGTGACCGCCGCGTCGACGCGACCCGCGATCGCCGCCGCGCCCGCGTCTGCCGCGGGAATCGGGACGACCTCGACATCGTCGATCGACATGCCGTTCTGCTCGAGCGCGTAGCGGAGAAGGAGGTCGCTCGTCGTCCCTTCCTCGAAGGCCACCTTCTTCCCCTTCAGATCGGCGACGGACTCGATACCGGCGCCCGCGAGCATGGCATCGGCTGTCCGCGAGACGTCCTCGAAGAGGACGATCTTCACGGGCAGGCCGGCGCCGATGAAGCGGAGGCCGGTGTGCGTGGCGATGTTCGAGGCGTCGAGCTGACCGCCGGCAAAGGCCGTGTTGATGTCGGCGTCGGCCGTGAAGTTCGTGATCTGGATGTCGACGCCGTTCTCCTCGTCGTAGCCCTTCGCGTCTGCGATCCACCAGGGGCCGTAGCCGATCCACGGCTCGATGCCCATGCGGATCGTCGCCGCCTCTTCGTCGCCGCCGCACCCCGACGGGGAGAGCGCGAAGGCGGCGACGAGCGCCAGGAGCGCGACGCGCCAAGTCGTCGTCAGTTTCTTCACTGGGGACCTCCTGTCCTGTCGAAGTGCCCTGCCTGGACGATTTCTCTTGCGGGATCTGCCTCGGTGAACTCCTGGACGACGGCCGCGAGGGAGCCGCTCGCGACGAGCTCTCGCACCGACTCGATGTCCGGCGCCGGCGGTCGGTCCTCTTCGAGTGGGGGAACCTGCTCTCTCACGAGCGCATGGAGGCGAGCGACACCGTGGCCGGGCCTGCGCGTCCCGGTCTCGAGCCCCTGGGCGGCGCAGAGTGTCTCTATCGCCACGACCGTCTCCGCGCGCGCGCAGGCGCGAAGCGCGAGAAGCGCGGCTGTCATGCCCATGCTCACGTGGTCCTCCTGGTTGTCGGACGTCGGCACGTTGTCGAGGCTGACGGGGTGCGCGAGCGCGCGGAGCTCGGCCAGGAGGGCGGCGGCGGTGTACTGCGCGACCATGTAGCCGCTCGCCCGCCCAGCCTCGGGCGTCAGGAACGCCGGTAGGCCATGGTTGAGCGACGGCGAGAGCAGGCGGAAGGTGCGCCTCTCCGAGATCGAGGCGAGATCGGGGAGCGCGATCCGGAGCACGTCGAACGCGAGAGCGAGGCTCTGACCGTGGAAATTGCCGGCGGAGACGACCTCGCCCGAATCGAAGACGATCGGGTTGTCGGTCACCGCGTTCAGGTCGACCTCGACCAGACGCCGGAAGAAACCGGCCGCTTCGCGCGCCGCCCCGTGTACCTGCGGCACGCAGCGAAGCGAGTACGCATCCTGGACGTTGTCGTACTCGCGCATCCCGAGCCGCTCAGACCCGGCAACGAGTGCGCGTACGCTCGCCGCCGAGAGGGCCTGCCCGGGGAGCGGCCGCAGCTCGTGAACGCGCGGGTCGAAGGCGGCCGGAGCGCCGTGGAGCGCGTCGAGGGAGAGCGCGGCGGCGGCGTCAGCGGAGTCGAGGAGCCGCTCGACCCGCCGGGCGAGGAGCGCGCCGATCGCGGCCATGAAGTGCGTCCCGTTGACGAGCGCGAGCGCCTCCTTTGGGCCGAGCTCGAGTGGCTCGAGCCCGTGCTCGGCAAGAACGTCGCCGGCCGGGCGGGGGACACCGTTCGACCCCGAGAGCTCCCCTTCTCCGATCAGGGGCAAGAAGGCGTGCGCCGACGGCGCGAGGTCGCCGCTCGCTCCGAGCGAGCCCGTGCTCGGCACCGGCGCGACGAGCTCGAGGTTGAGGAGCAGCGCGACCCGCTCGAGAACGAGCGGCCTGATCCCAGACCGGGCGCGCAGGAGCCCGTTCAGCCGCACGGCGAGAGCGGCGCGAACGACCTCACGCGGGAGCGGATCGCCGACGCCTGCCGCGTGGCTGCGGAGCACGTCGCGCTGCATGGCGGCGGCATCCTCGAGACTGATCCGCTCGCGGACGAGCGCGCCGAGACCGGTGGTGATCCCGTAGATCGCCTCGCCGCGCTCGATCGCCTCCTCGAGCGCGGCACGGTTCCGCCCGACCGCCTCGAGCGCCGGCGGGTCGAGCGCGACCGGCGCTCGCTCGGCGCCGATCGCGTGGACGTCCTCGACGCCGAGCGACGCGCCCGTGAGCGTCACGGGTTCAGGCAAGCGACCCTCCGTCGATCGCGACGACGCTCCCGTTCATGTACGCGGCCTCGGGGCTTGCGAGGTAGGAAACGAGGGAGGCGACCTCGTCGGCGTCGCCCATCCGCCCTGCCGGAATGTGCCGGAGAATCTCGGCGGCCGTCGCCGGGTCGTCGAAGTAGTGCTCGGTCATGCGAGTGCGGATGTAGCCCGGGCAGACGACCGTCACCCAGAAGCCCCGCCCGCCGAGCTCGCGGGCGAGCGTCCGCCCGAGGAGGACGACGCCACCCTTCGACGCGTTGTAGTCGGCGAAGTTCGGCTCCGCCTGGAGGCCGTTGACCGAGGCGTTGAGGACGATCGCGCCGCCGCCGGGCATCGCGCGGCCAGCCTCCCGCGCGACGAGGAAGGCGCCGAGGAGGTTGACCTCGAGGACGCGGCGGAAGTGCCCAGCGTCGAGCTCGAGCGCCGGGCGGTTCTGGCCGTCGATGCCCGCGTTGACGAAGGCGGCGTCGAGGCGGCCGAGGAAGCGGAGGGCCTTGGCGAAAGCGGTGACCACCTCGTCTTCGTGCGAGACGTCGCAGACCGAGCCGCCCGCGGCGCCCGCGGGCAGCTCGGCGATCGCCGAGGCGACCGTCTCGAGGCGGGTTCCGAGGATCCAGACCCGCGCCCCATCGGCGGCGACGCGCCGCGCGACCGCGAGCCCGATCCCGCTCGTCCCGCCGGAGACGAGGACGCCTTTCGCCTCGAGCCGGCCGTCGGTCAATCGAGCGTTCCCTTCACGCCGGCGGTGAGACCTGCCCGCCAGGGGTTCGAGGCGAGCGTCACGCGAAGCGCCCGCGCGAAGGCGCGGAACGCCGCCTCCCAGGCGTGGTGCGGGTCGTCGGCGTGCAGGACCTTGAGGTGAACCGTAGCTCGGGCACCCTGCGCGAAGCCCTCGAAGAACGCGACGAGGTCCGCCGCGAGCATGTCCTCGACGTGCTCGAGCCTCGCCGCGCCGGTCCGCTCGACGCGGTGGTTCGCGCGGCCCTCGAAGCTGACCATCGAGAAAGCGAGGGCCTCGTCGATCGCGCCGTGCGCCTCCCCGACGGATTCGACCCCCTTTGGGATGCGCTCGCGCAGCGTCGCCCCGGCTGCCGCGCCGAGCGCGAGGCCAACGTCCTCGCAGACGACGTGCGTTAGACGCTGCGTCTTCACCTCAAAGCGGACGTCGAGGTTGAGACCGGCGTGCCAGGCGAGCATCTCGAGCATGTGATCGAAGAACGCGAGTGAGGTCGCGAGGGACGGCTCGCGACGCTCGCCAAGCTCGAGCCTGACCCACACCCGAGCCTCACGGGTCTCACGCTCAACCTCGACGATCCCCTCCCCTGCACGGTGGACGGCCATGCCGTCGACGTTCGTCATGCGGCGTCCGGAGGGTGCTCGTGTCCGCCTATCCCTCGAAGCTCGGCGTTCGAAAGGGACCGTATCGGCCGGTAGACAGCGGTGCCTCCGTGGACGGCAAGCGGCTGCATGTCTGCAAGCGGGCCTAGATCGCCTCTCCCACCGAGCTCGCCGTCGACATCCGCTGCCTCTGGAGGAGCGCCATCTTCGCCCGGAACACGATGCGCGCCTCGACCGTCGTTGATCGCATGCGTCTCCGCGATGACGGTCCACTCGCGCGCGCCCCTTGGCAGGCGTCCCTTCTCGCCAGCGAACTGTCTGAGCGCACTCGCCACAGACGCGAATTCCGGGATCGGATCGGTCCACCCTGGATCGGGCCGGAGGAGCGGAGAGCTTGGCCCGCTAAGCGGGCCGCCGCCGATCAGGGCTGCAAGCCGGTGATCGCGGAGCATTTCTCCGACGAGCGCGTCGACGTTGCGCGCACGCGTCTCGTTAACGCGACGCTTCCTGGCCGATCCCCAGCCAAGGAGGGGCTGGTAGACGCCGAAGAGCTCAGCCGAATAGGGCTTCTTCCCCCTGAAGGTGTGCAGCACGGTCATGTCACGGTCACCTCCCAGAGCGGCGATTGAGGTGTTAACCGCCCCCAACGAACGGACGCGCGTGGCTCACGACGTGCCGAGGCACGGAGCGCACGTGTCGACGCTTGCTGAACAACTGCTCTCTCCTTTCCACCAAGGAGAGCAGCGGACGCTCTCCCACCATGCACTCAGAACCTGCGTGGCAGTCGGGGAGGGAGCCTCGACGACTTCCGCGCAGGGCTACGCGCTAAATAGAGTCTCCCACTTCATGGATGCTGGTGACAAGACATACGAAAGCGCGTCGGTGCCGATCGATCGCTCCGTCGCCGCTGTGACCGAAGACCTACCCGAGGAGGAGCGGGAGTTGCTCGAGCTCCTCGAGGAGCTGGTGCGCGAGCCGACGCCGGGACGAGCTCGTAGCTGCCGTAGACGAGGCTCGTGTACTGCGCACCGTGATCGGAGTGTGCAACCACGCCGGCGCTGTCGCTGCCGCGGGCGCTGACCGCCATCCCGAGCGCGTCCAAGACGAGCTCGGCCTTGAGGTCGTCGCGCATCGACCAGCCGATGATCCGGCGGCTGTAGACGTCCTGGACGGCGGCGAGGAAGAGGAAGCCCTGCCCGGTCTGGATGTACTTGAGATCGCAGACCAAAGCCGGTTCGGCTCGGCGCGGGCGAAGTCGCGGTCGACGAGGTCCCGAGCCGAGGGACGCTTCGGGTCGCGCACCGTCGTCCGCGGGCCGGCGCGCCGGCCGTCGGCTCCTCGCAGCTCCAGCTCGCGCATCAAGCGAGCTACGCGTTTCTTCCTGACCCCGCTCGACTCCGTATGAGGAGTGGCTCGACACTCCCAAGAACCTCTCCGGCCGCGCCGCGGCCGAAGCCCGAGGCCTCGTCCGTGTCCGCAACGGACGGCACTGTTTGCGCCTGGCGCGAACGCGCCGAACTCGACGCCCTGCTCGAAGACGGGTGGCTTCTGGCGTGACCGAAACCGTCCGCATCCGAGCCCGAGCCGCTCGCCGCGAACGCCCTCACGCCGCCCGACTGATGACGCGGCTCGCTGGCCGGGGCGTTCGCATCTCCTTTTCGCGCTGTCGCTCTTCGGCGGAACTGCGACACGTCCCCTCAACGGCTGTGGCAACGCGGGGGACCGTACGCGGGACATATATCAAGCGGCCGCGGGACATCGGCGGCGGCATCCGCAACGAGGGCGACATGCTGACGCTCGTGGAGAGCACGATCAGCGGCAACACCCGCCAGCGACGTCGGCGGCGGCTCACCGGGAGGTCGGGACGCAGCCGGGCGCGGGGAGGGTAGGAAGGCCTCCCCGACTTGGCATGCGTCCGGGGTCAGCTTCCGCAGCCGACGGGACGAGATCGGCGCCGACATCGTCCTCAGCGGCGACGAGTCAGGGGCAAAGATCAGCCAACGCGTGACCGTCTTGCGCGTCAACTGAGGAGTCCCGGCCGAAACGTTGCGCGGGTTCGATTCCCGCCGCCTCTCTCAGGATCGCTCACTCACGTCGAGCCGTCGCCCGCCGAACGAGCGGAAAGCCCCTCGAGCAGCCGCGTGAACTCGAGCGGGAAGAGGAACTTCGAGGACGGGCTCGCGCCGAGGGCCTTCAGGGTATCGAGGTACTGGAGCGTCATCGTCTTCTCGTCGACCGCCTTCGCGGCCTCGAAGATCCGGGTCAGTGCCTGGCCGAACCCTTCGGCTCGGAGGATCGCTGCCTGTTTCTCGCCCTCCGCGCGGAGGATCGCCGCCTGTTTCTCCCCCTCGGCGACGGTGATGTTCGCCTGCTTCGTGCCCTCGGCCTCGAGCACGACCGCACGACGGACGCGCTCGGCGGACATCTGTCGGTTCATGGCGTCCTGGATCTCCCTCGGCGGGATGAGCTCGCGGATCTCGACGTTCGTGACCTTGATCCCCCAGCGGCCCGTCTCCTGATCGAGCCGCGAGCGGATGAGCTCATTGATCCTTTCCCGCTGCGAAAGAACGTCGTCGAGGGGGATGTCGCCGATCACGGCGCGCAAGGTCGTCGTCGCCAGCCCGACGACAGCGCTGTGGTAGTCCTCGACCTCGAGCACCGCCTTCTCGGCCTGGTTGACGTCGACGCGCAAGTAGACGAGGAAGTCGATGTCGATCGGCGCGTTGTCCTTGGTGATGCTCGTCTGGCGCGGGATGTCGAGCACCTCCGTGCGCGTGTCGA